>NZ_CAAGSW010000006.1 GCF_900774055.1 Methanococcoides sp. AM1
TTGTCGGAAAAGAACTCTATGTTTAATTAGAGAGTTGTTTTCTTTGCACAATGTTGGTTAGTTCTTTTTGATAGATAAAGTCACTATCAGTCAGAATTAACCGAACTGCCAATTTCAACGTCAGACCTGAAAAGCTCAGGTCTCCACTAATGATTTTGAAATGGAGGTGATTGAAATTCCGCGCACGTTGTGCGGGATTCCCTTGATACATTCCATCGCATATATACCTTCCGATTCGGAAGATTGTGACACATTTTTGGAGAATGTGCCGATATGCATGAAAATATATCACGTTTTTCGAACTCTCAACAGATCGTGTCAGAATCGACAGCAACCAGCTCATTGAGAGCACCCCTACAATAGCTCCCTTGCATATATACGTTGTGTGACAATGTGTGACATGGGTATATATTAGATGCAAATTTAATACTTCAAACGACGAATACTAAAATTGATTTTGTACCAATGTTGCATCTTTAGAACTAGTGACTAAATGTAAACTTGACTCAACAATAACACTTTGACAATAAACAAATGGATCATTGGACATAAGGAACAAGAGTATTTTGAAACATCACATCCCCATAAATCGAGAACTTTCCAATTCAAATTCTCCAACCAATCAGCATAGCCAACCATTCATCCAAATTTATACATATGTTGAAAATCTGTAAAATACCCAGGCCATAGTCAAAAATAATTCAACTCGTTCCAAATCAAGAAGGGATCCAGAATATAGCCAGATAATTTAGTTGCCTTGAGATTCGTACCATATTAAAATTCCATAATAAGACGTATGGAAATATAGATCATTCTAATTATTAGTAACCATAAAAATGATTTATAAAGTTAAAACACGAAAAAATAAGGAAATACACCAGCCGGGAATCGAACCCGGGTTCGAGCGTTGGCAACGCCCGGTGATAACCGCTACACTACTGGTGTGATATGCATATTTTTGGTGCCCAGACCCGGATTCGAACCGGGGACAACTGCCTCTTCAGGGCAGCGCTCTCCCACTGAGCTACCTGGGCTTCGAGAGCAACCAATACATATCGTTTTTCGATATAAACTTATCGAATCGACATAATTGAAAGATTTGTGGTGGGCCCGCGGAGAGTCGAACTCCGGACCTCCGCCATGTCAAGGCGACGTCATAACCATCTAGACCACGAGCCCAATTTGCTTCTTTGTTGTCCAGTAAAATTGAATCCTGAACAACGCTTCTGTTTCGTATTTACTTCGAACCATGCTGCCCGAAGCAAACACCTATAACCGATTTAATGTATAAAAACGTTTCTACCAAACATGTCATTGAAGACTATTTTACTCGATCTACGAAAACACGAATAATTAGTAATTTTCAGCAACAATCGACGTTATTTTAGGATCATCCCCACACACTGGACATTTCGGATTCTTGTTCACAGTAATCTCATCAAACCTCATTCCGAGGGCATCATAGTAGATCATGCGCCCTACCAGTGACTTTCCGAGACGGGAGATGTACTTCACAACCTCTGTTGCCTGCATGGTCCCAACCACCCCGGGAAGAATACCCATAACTCCGGCAACCCTTGCAGCATCAGTTGATGGAGAGCTGGAGAAAATGCAGCGATAGCATGGCCCCTCGTGAGGAAGAATGGTCATGACCTGGCCCTCGAACATGAAGATGCTGCCATGGAAGAGAGGTTTGTTGTACAGTACACATGCATCGTTCAGGAGATAGCGGGTAGCAAAATTGTCAGAGCAGTCCACAACAACATCATAATCACTGATCAGACCCTCAACATTATCAGGCCCCAGACGCATATCATAAGCCACCACTGTGACATCAGGGTTCAGGCTTTCCACATATTCCTTTGCAGACTCTACCTTTGACCTGCCGAGATTACCTGCATGGATCACCTGACGCTGTAGATTGCTCATCTCCACAATATCGTCATCGATGATGCCAAGAGTTCCTATTCCTGCTGCAGCAAGATACTGTATCACAGGAGAACCAAGTCCTCCAGAACCCACGCAGAGAACTCGCGACTCCAGTAATAACTTCTGCCCATCTTCACCCATGGCCTTCATGATAATATGCTTTGCATACCTTTCCTTTTGATCAGGAGTTAATTTCATAAGACTAATATATACGCATAAAATCTTATAAATAGAGCGGAGATGGAAAAGAGATTTATCATGGTTTATAATTGTAATGAAAAACAGTTATATATAGGGACTCTATTTAGAGAGGACACATGGATTCATTTAATGCAATAACGGCAGCCATATTCCTGCCGTTCATATTTGCCGGGCTTATGCCCATTATGGAAAAGTTGTTAAAGCAACGCGTGGGCTGGTTTGCAGCAGCCACAGCCCTTGCATCCTTCACACTCATCGGCCTGGCAGCGCCGGAAGTACTTGGAGAAGGGCATATAATCCAGGGCACAATATCATGGATACCATCTGCAGGAGTTAACTTTGCAATCTACGCAGACGGACTCGCAATGCTTATCGGATTTATCGCATCCGGCATTGGCGTACTTATCATGTCCTACTCCAATGGATATATGTCCCAGAAAGAGGAACTTAAAAGATACTACCAGTATTTGCTTCTCTTCATGGGATCCATGATAGGAATGGTATTTTCCGCAAATACGATACAATTATTCATATTCTGGGAACTTACCAGTATCACATCTTTCATGCTTATCGGGTATTGGAGGCACAAACCTGAATCCATCTATGGTGCCACCAAATCCCTCCTTATCACCGCTGCCGGCGGACTTGCAATGCTCGCAGGTTTCCTTCTGTTACGCACCATTACAGGCTCTTTTGACCTTGCCGCCATACTGAGTGACCCACAGGTTATCAGTGCAGTTAAGGAACACGAGCTCTTCCTGATAACACTTATACTCATATTGATCGGTGCGGCAGCAAAGTCTGCACAGGGTCCCTTTTACATATGGCTTCCAAACGCAATGGAAGCCCCTACCCCAGTCAGTGCTTTTCTGCACTCAGCAACAATGGTCAAAGCAGGTATCTATTTAGTCGCAAGGATACACCCGATCTTCTCAGGAACAGACGCATGGTTCATCCTTGTAAGCGGCATAGGCATCTTTACAATGTTAGTCGCCGGATTCCTTGCTTTCAGGCAGACCGACATTAAAGGTATCCTGGCATATTCCACCATAAGTCAACTGGCCTACATTATGACCATGTATGGTTACACCACACATCACGAACCAGGCATCGGTGTGGCAGCAGCAACATTCCACCTACTTAACCACGCAACGTTCAAAGCCTGTCTTTTCCTTGTCGCAGGTATCGTTGCACACGAAGCAGCCACGCGCGACATACGAAAGCTCGGAGGGTTGCGGCGTGAGATGCCCATAACTTTCATCGTGGCGAGCATTGCCGCTCTTTCAATGGCAGGCGTGCCACCACTTAACGGTTTCCTTAGTAAGGAGATGTTCTACGAATCATCCCTTGAGATGGGAGCACTCCTTGGAGGCGGGTTCACATTCCTGATCCCTGCATGCGCAGTTCTTGGTGGCGTTTTCACCTTCGCTTACTCTATAAAGCTGATCGACGGGATATTCCTTGGAGAGCGCTCAAAAGAGCATCTTCCGGAACATATCCACGAGCCACCACTCACAATGCTGATACCACCGGCATTCCTGGCATTGCTTGTAGTACTGTTCGGACTTGTCCCATCCCTGCCTATAAACACCATAATTGAACCAACCGTATCAGGCATCCTTCTGGAAACAGCACACCTACATGTAAAGCTCTGGCATGGCATCACAACATCCCTTATAATGACAATTGTCACATTCATACTTGGTATCCTAATATACACCAGATATGATAGGATCGCAGCCTGGCAGGATAATTTCAATGCAAGGTTCCCATGGATCAGCGTCAATTACTACTATGACAACGCAGTGGATTCTGCAAAAGAAAGAGCATTCAAATTCTCCACCATCACACAGCCAGGGAATATCAAATACTATATGACCGCAATGCTGCTGCTCATGATAACAGTAGTAGCAATTCCCGTCATCACCCTTGCTACCAATATAGTACCTTCTACTTTGAACTTTGACATTCCACCATATGAAGCAATACTGCTACTATTGCTAATTGTGGCTGCTCTGGCAGCAGCAGTTCTTCCGAAATACCTGCCAGCCATTATTGCACTATCTGCACTTGGATATGGCGTAAGCCTGCTTTTTATCTACCTGAAAGCACCGGACCTTGCCCTTACACAGGTACTGGTAGAAACCCTTTCTACCATAATATTCCTGCTTGCGATCACAAAGATACCGCAGAAGTACAAAGAAATAATTCCAAAATCTGTCCTTTTCAGGGACCTCGCAATATCCCTGGCAGTTGCAGCAAGCGTATTTGTAGTATTGCTCAATGCAACACAGGGAATAGTGGCACCATTCGAATCCCTTTCTCACTACTTCATTGAGAACAGCCTTCCTCTTGCAGGAGGCCATAATATCGTCAATGTGATCATCGTGGATTTCAGAGGTTATGATACCCTTGGAGAAATATCAGTACTCTGTCTTGCAGCACTCGGAGTATACAACCTGATACACAGCCGAGGTGAGGAACAATGACCACAATAATAACTAAAACAATAACGAAAATATGCATCCCCCTGGTTATCCTGTTCTCCATATCCCTGCTACTTGCAGGCCATAACAACCCTGGAGGAGGATTTATCGGAGGCGTGATGTTCGCGTCGGTCATTGCACTGATGTACGTCGTATTCGGATTGAAATATGTTAAAACATTCTTCAACCCCGACTGGGCCAAATGGTTCGGATTCGGACTCATACTGGCATCATTGACCGCATTCGCAGCAATGTTCTTCGGACATAATTTCTTCAGGAGTGCTGTGGAATTCGTCCACATCCCATTGTTCGGAGAGATCGAACTCGTATCTGCCGGTCTTTTTGATATCGGTGTTTATTTCGTAGTGATAGGATCACTACTATTCATCTTCAAGAACGTAGGTGATGACAATGAATAATACATTACTTACCATCACGATCTCACTACTCTTCGGCATAGGAACATTCCTTATGCTAAGAAGGGACATCATAAAGGTCATAATCGGATTGTCAGTTTTATCCCATGCAGTTAACCTGCTTATCGTCTCGACCGGAATATTCGATGGTACAAAGGTACCTATCATCACAGGATCCGGGCATGAAGGAGAAGCATCCGGCATAATATTCAATGACAATCTTGCAGATGGTGTACTGGCACCCGTGGTTTCCGCCTCAACACATGTTGATTTTGTTGACCCGCTTGTTCAGGCACTTGTACTCACAGCCATCGTAATCAGTCTCGCAACAACAGCATTCATACTGATCCTTGCATACAGGATCTATGAAGAATATGGGACCACTGACATACGTGAGCTCAGGAGGCTGTGGGGATGATCGCAGAAATGTCACACCTCCCAATATTACTGATAGCCGTACCGATACTCATGGCTGCCATCATGCTCTTTTTGCGCTCAAATGCAGGGTTGCAGAAAGGATTGAACATTGCCGTTTCATTCATTATGATGGCAATCAGCTTCATACTCCTCTGGCAGGTCTGGAACGGAGGTATTCAGGTCTATGAAGTAGGAGAATGGGGCAAATATGGCATCATACTTGTGGCTGACCTCTTAAGTTCAGGGATGGTAGTGTTAAGCTCACTTGTATCCTTCCTTGCACTCCTCTACTCGCTGGACTACATTGAAGGCAGATCATTAAGCTCCAGTTATCATTCACTCTTCAACCTGCTTGTGGCTGGCCTTAACGGAACTTTCCTGACAGGAGATATATTCAACATGTTCGTATTCTTCGAGATACTCCTGTTGTCCTCCTGTGCACTTGTTGTCGCGAACGAGAAAGGCGGTGTCACAAAAAGCTCCGACAAGATGGAAGCCACATTCAAGTACCTTGTGCTGAACATGATCGGCTCCATTGTAATGCTTATAGCAGTAGCTTCTCTTTACGCCACCGTAGGAACTCTTAACATGGCAGATCTCTCTGTCAAGATAAGTGCAATGAGCGCAACCGGAACCCTTCCGTGGCACATATTCGCCATTGCGTTGCTCTTCATCGTGGTCTTCGGAAACAAGGCAGCAATATTCCCGATGCACTACTGGCTTCCGGATGTACACCCCACTGCACCATCACCCATCAGTGCAATGCTTAGCGGAGTTATGATAAAAGTCGGAGCTTACGGTATGCTCAGGGTTATCTTCCTGATATTCAGAGACGCACTGTACCTGTTCCAGCCCATCATAATATTTCTGGCACTTGCAACGATCATCATTGGAGCAGTATCTGCTGTCGGTCAGAAGGACGTTAAACGACTGCTGGCATATTCCAGTGTCAGCCAGATCGGATATGTTTTCCTGGGAATTGGTTTTGGTACAGTTTATGCACTTGCAGCATCCCTTGTATTCTTAGTGAACCACGCGATCGCAAAATCCATGTTGTTCCTTACCTCAGGAGGTATTATCCACCATGCGGGAACAAGGGACATGACAAAAATGGGCGGAATGATGAAAACAAGCCCGGTAATGAGCGTGGCCTTCCTGATAGGTGCTATGTCCATTGCAGGACTACCGCCGATGGGGGGTTTCATTGCAAAGTTCGTGCTCTTTGACGCAGGGCTTCTTGCAGAGTATTACATACCCATTGCCATAGCCCTGTTCTTTGCAGTCTTCACCCTGTTCTACATGTTCAGGGCGTGGCTCCTGATGTTCTGGGGCGAGATAAGGGATGTAGATAAATATGGAGAATATTCCTCACACAAACCTTCCTACATGATAGTAATACCTATAATGACACTTGCAGCACTGACATTCGTCTTTGGGATCTATGCTGAACCGCTGATAGCCCTATCGCAGGCAATAGCAGAACAGCTGATCGATCCACAACCATACATTGATGCAGTGATGACGAGGGTGGTAAGATGAAACGATATCTTATTTATTCAGTAGCTCTTGGACTGATCTGGTGCTTTGTACACGGAACTATAAGCTCCACCAACTTCCTGGTGGGACTTGTACTCGGACCTTTCGTAATATATCCTTTCAGGGAACTATATGATTTCACAAGGAAGAAGACATACATCAACACGATCAGGAAAATACCAAAACAACTGAAGTTCCTGTCAGTTCTTCTCATAGAGATCATAAAAGCGAACGTCATGGTCGCAAAGATCGTTCTGAGCCCAAAAATGGACATCAAACCAGGAATAGTTGCAGTACCCATACGTACGGTGACCGATGCCGGCATAACAGCTATCGCCAACACCATCACTCTTACTCCCGGAACACTTACACTTGATGTATCGGACGACAGGAAAGTGCTCTATGTACATGCGATCGACGCATCTGATCCGCAGGGAGTACGCGACTCCATCAGGGACGATCTTGAAAAATATGTACTGGAGGCATTCGAATGAACTCATTACTACTGGATATCTCACTGACATTCATGGTCATCGCAATTATACCATGCATATACAGGATCATCAAAGGACCAACAATACCTGATCGCGTGATCGCTGTGGATGCCATGACAACAGTTATCGTTGCCATCCTTGGTATCTACTCATACATACAGGGATCCGCATTCTTCATGGACGTAGCCCTTGTACTTGCTATCATCTCCTTTGTCGGAACTATCACTATATCCAAGTACCTTGATGAGGGGGTGGTCTTCTGACAAACCTGAATATTGCACTTGATATCGCAAGCACTATCCTTTTGCTCATCGGGGTATTCTTCGTATTCCTGGGCATGGTAGGACTACTGCGCCTGCCCGATATATATAACAGACTTCATGCGACCACAAAGATCGGCACCCTGGGAACATTCGGAGTGATGATGAGCATTCTGGCAAAGGTGGGCTTTAGCCCCATGGGAGTAAAAGCCATAACTGTTGGCCTATTCCTGCTCCTTACCGCACCAATTGCAGCTCACATGATCGGAAGGGCAGCCCACAGGCACGGTGTAGGTCTTTGTAAAGGATCCGTCATCGACGAGTATGGTCAGGATCAAAAAAAGTGAAATGGCCCTGCGTACCACTTAAGAATAAGGTCACAATATAGTGTCAAACAGAATGAATATGAGATGCAGGACGTTGGTCTTTAGGAACAGTGATGAGAACTTTGAAGATGGGTTGGCAATAGCTGCTGACATCATCAGCAAAGGAGGAACTGTTGCCTTCCCGACAGAAACCGTATATGGACTTGGTGCCGATGCATTGAACGCTGATGCGGTACACAAGATATTCAAAGCAAAAGGCAGACCTGCAGACAATCCTCTCATCGTCCATATCGCGAATATACACCAGTGCATTGAGCTTGCAGAAGAGATACCTGCAGATGCCATGAAACTCATGGAAAAGTTCTGGCCAGGTCCACTTACACTTATTTTGAAAGCAAAGGATGTTGTACCTGATGTTACCACCGGTGGACTTTACACCGTAGGCCTGAGGATGCCAGACAACCCTGTTGCTCTTGAACTTATCCGAAGATCAGATACACCTATCGCTGCACCCAGCGCTAATACATCCGGGAGTCCAAGTCCTACAACTGCTGATCATGTAATTCACGACCTTGATGGAAAGATAGATGCCATACTGGACGGCGGACCTACACAAATAGGTCTTGAATCCACTGTTGTTGATATGACCGACAAGATACCTACCATATTACGCCCCGGACAGGTTAGTGTCGAAGATATAAAGGAATGTGTTGGTGATGTACGCATCGGATACAGGGACAGGACACTTGAAGAGGGTGAGGTCGCACGCTCACCAGGCATGAAATATACTCACTACTCACCAAAAACAAAAGTAATTCTCATCGAAGGCAACATTAAAGATGTTCACAAAGCAATGACTGAGATTGTGTCGGACTGTCATCGGGAAGGAGAAAGAGTAGGTCTTTTTGTGACCGAAGAAACTGCGAAAATAGTCAATGCAGATGAAATTTACTCCCTTGGGAAAAGGGAAGTACCATCCCAGGCAGCCCGTAGTATATTTATGGGTCTGCGACATCTTGATAGTACAAATATTGATCTCATCATAGTCGATGGGACTCTAAATAAGGAAGGTATTGGAGCAGCAGTCTTTAATCGATTGAGAAAAGCAGCTGACAGGATAATCAATGCATAAACGGAAGGGATCAATTGAAAGCAGAGAAAAAAGAGTATAATGTTGCAAAGCAGGAATATCTGGAGATCACAAGAAGGAACAGGAAGATTGCTAAAATCGATATGTTGATCCTTGGTACCGGCCTTTTGCTCAAGTACGTTGGAGAAGCTGACATCGGTAAACATTTCATGTGGCTTGGTTTCATTATTATTGTATACGTATTCGGTTCAAACATGATGGCAAAATCAGAACTGAGAAAAACCCAACTTTGATAAAAAGAAAAAATGAAATAGAGCAAATATAAATTAATAGATCAATAACTCATAAACCGGACAACAAAAATAGTTGAATGCTAACAGATGATATCTGTTAGCGAACTTCTTTCTAATTTGATAGGAGGTTCAAACCCCCAGGTCCGTTCACATACCGAATTTTTTCATCATTTTCTGCATATTGAACTTGCCGCCACGAAGTCCTTTCATTGCATTTTGCATCATCTTATGATACTTTAAAAGTTCACGCACATCATCAGGACCGCTGCCTGAACCCATGGATATCCTCTTTATCCTGGAACTGCCGATAAGCCTTGGGTTGAGCAACTCTTCCTCGGTCATGGAATCCATCAAGACACGGTAACGTCCCATCTTATCCTCGGTGACCTTGTATGCATCATCAGAAAGCTTCATGCCCATACCACCCATAGGCAGCATCTGCATGATCTGCTTCATTGGACCGATCTTGTTCATGGCCTCAAGCTGGGAATACATATCCTTAAGAGTGAAACGACCTCTCATCATGGCTTCCATGTCAATATCTTCTTCGGAAAGTGTCTCCTCAGCCTTTTCAATAAGTGATTTAATGTCACCCATTCCCAGAAGCCTGGAGATGAACCTGTCCGGCTCGAACTTCTCAAGGTCATCCGGAGTCTCACCTACACCAATAAATGCAATAGATGAATTCGTTTCAGAAACTGCAGACAGTGCACCACCACCCTTGGCGGTACCATCCAGTTTGGAGATCACAACACCTGAGATCCCGACTGAATCATTGAATGCCTTTGCCTGTTCACTTGCCTGCTGACCAATAGCACCGTCGAGTACAAGCAATTTGTAATCAGGCTGTGCAACCCTGTGGATCTGCTCCATCTCATCAATGAGATCAGCTTCCAGCGAGTGTCTTCCAGCTGTATCCACAATAAGGACATCATTCTTTTCAAGTTCCTTCAGACCCCTTTCCACAATGCCAACTGCATCGGGATTGCCCTCTTCACCATAGAACGGCACATTCAGATTATTACAGAGAGTACTGAGCTGCTGGAATGCACCCGGACGGAAAGTATCAGCACAAACGACAGCGGGTTTCAGACCTTTCCTCTGGAAATACCGTGAAAGCTTTGAGGTCGTAGTTGTCTTACCGCTACCCTGCAGACCGATCATCATGATCTTCTGCGGCTTTAACGGAATGTCTGCACTCTTGCCTACAATATTGATAAGTTCCTGATAGACGATCCTGATAACATGTTCACGAGGATTCATGCCTGAAGGAACTTCCTCCTTCAACGCACGCTCCTTTATGTGACTGGACATCTTCATAACAAGCTTGACATTGACATCTGCCTGAAGTAATGCCCTCTGTATATCTTTTACAACCTCATTGACCGTTTTCTCATCTATACGGCCGGCGCCAACCAGTTTCTTTAGTGCATCCTGCAGGGAGCTGCCGAGTTTGTCCATTACCATTTAAGAATCATCCTGTATAATTTTCATATGAAAGTAGCAAATACTAAATTGACCTGACACAAAAATGCCATCTTTGTTTAATAACCTTTTGAAAAAAGGTCCCTAAGAACAAGAAAAACACATAGAAAGCTCTTAGGAGAATCGTATCAAAAGGAAAGAATATAGCGGGGGATGGATTCGAACCATCGGTCTACGGGTTATGAGCCCGTCGGGATCTCCTGGCTACCCCACCCCGCTTCAGAGTGGTATTCACGCTTGCAGCCTCTCTAACGAGTTGATGGTACATAAAGGTTGCTAACGCATAGGTTGCAAATACATCGAAGATGAAAAACTAAATATTGAAACTCAGCACTCAATACAAAGAATTCAAAGAGAAGATCGAGTGAACACTTAACAAAAACATAATAAAAAGAAAATCAAAAGGGAATGTTATAGCGGGGGATGGATTCGAACCATCGGTCTACGGGTTATGAGCCCGTCGGGATCTCCTGGCTACCCCACCCCGCTTCAGAGTGAGTATTCACGCTTGTAGCCCTCCTAACGGAGTGATGATAGATAAAGGTTGCGCATATCACGTATCGGCGGCGATATTTTTGCCATAATCATGATAAAATATAATGATCAGAAATAAGTTCATGCCATAAATCTTTAAATATATCACAACTAATAGGGGAATCGGTGAATAGATGCCACACAAATGTACCCGATGCGAAAAAATATTTGAAGACGGGGCCGAGGTAATTCTAAGCGGCTGTCCGAACTGTGGATGGAACAAGTTCCTCTACGTCAAGGACATGGAACCAAAGACGGATATCGAAGATGCTGCCGAAGAGCAATTGCCTGAAAAAGAAGAGAAAGAAGTAGCCGATCCCGCAGACCAGTTCATCAAGGAAATCGATGACATCATCGGCATTGAGCATCAGGAAAGAGAGGTTGTTGAGGAAGAAGGAGAAAGAGTGGAGTCCGTGAGGATACTTGGACCTGGATCATATGAACTGAACCTTAACTCACTTCTTGAGCGTGACGAAATTGTGATGGCGATAAAACAGGATGGAACATACGCAGTAGATCTCTCCTCTGCATTCCGCAAGAAAAGGAAAAAACCTGAGTGAACATTTGCATTCATACTTTTTTACTTTAACATTTGTTACTAATACGCATTTTTTGGATATTACAACCTCATTTCTGAAAGACCGGGGAACGGATGACAGAACTTCATGAACGATTCTGGGAGATAGACCTTCTAAGAGGAATAGCCATCATAATGATGGTTGGTTTTCATTTGTTATACGATATCAACTACCTGGGTGCCTATGATATTAACCTCGCCACCGGACCAGGATTCATTATCGGAAGACTCAGTGCAATACTGTTCATAATGATAGGAGGCATCTCACTATCTCTTAGTTATTCCAGAAAACAGAGAATATACGACCCAGTATCCGGATTCATCAAATATACCAAAAGGGGGCTGAAGATATTTCTCTGGGGAATGGTCATAACTGCTGGCAGCTACATTTTCCTCAGGGACGGCGTAATCGTTTTTGGCATACTACATTTCATTGGAGTTGCCATCATCCTCGCATACCCATTCCTGAAATATAAGGTAGCAAATCTCATGCTGGCCATTCCTGTTATTGCCCTAGGATCATGGATGCAGACCTTTGACATCGGAAATACATGGCTTTTCTGGATCGGACTCAGACCGGAAGGATTCCACTCGTATGACTACTTTCCCCTTTTCCCATGGTTTGGGGTTTTGCTACTTGGGATCTTTCTGGGAAATTCCCTTTATCCAAACTACAAGCGGACATCACTGACATCAGGGATACCAAATATTTCAGCTATGTTGTCTGTCAAAACGCTATGCTACATGGGAGAAAGATCATTGCTGATCTATTTGTTGCATCAGCCGATGCTTGTGATATTATTGTACGCCACAGGCATTGCAGATCTGAACCAGCTTTATCCATAAGTCAGAAAAAATCGGTAAGACGTGTTTGCTTTTCATCCATTTTGTCAAGCTTAGTAACACCAACACCCACCAATCTGAGCTTACCCCTGCCCCTGAATTCCTGAAGGAGCATCTTTGAAGTCCTTTGAATGGCAGAAAGATCACTTGAATAAGCACTTAATGTCTTTGCTCTTGTGTATGTTGTAAAGTCTTCAAGCCTTACTTTAATAGTAACTGTCTTGAACAGGTATTTCTTTTTCAAAAGCGAAGCATGTACATTCTCTGAAAGTGCATCGATCACATTTTCCACAAGATCCATATCAGAAGTATCCCGGTCAAAGGTATCTTCCTTGCTGATCGATTTTACATCCCCCTTTCTTATTACACTTCGATCATCCACACCATTTGCAAGCTGGTGCATCACAAGGCCGAACTTACCAAAACGTTCACGCAGAGCCTGCACATCGTATCCTGCCAGATCACCAATGGTCCGGATACCAATATCATTAAGCAAGGAAGAGGTCTTTTTGCCTACGCCGGATATCCTTGAAACATCCAGAGGGAACAGGAAACTTCTTACATCTTCCGGCCTTACCAAGGTTAATCCATCGGGTTTCTGGTAATCAGAAGCTATCTTTGCAATGGACTTGTTAGGAGCAACACCTATAGAGCAGGTGATCCCTTCTTTGAGATGGACTTCTTCCTTTATCTTCAATGCCAGATCAGATGCCGTATCAAAATCCGATACCAGGTCGCTCACATCAAGATAAGCTTCATCCACACTTACCTGTTGGAACTTAGAAGAGTAACTTCTCAGAATATCCATTATACTTGCAGAGACCCTTTTGTAAAGGGGCATATTTACCCGAAGATAGACCGCATTGGGACAAAGCCGATATGCTTTTGAGATAGGCATGGCCGAATGTATACCATATTTACGTGCCTCATAAGAACAGGTACTCACGACACCCCTGCCCTCCCCGTTCATTGGATCAGAACCCACAACTACAGGCAGTCCCTTTAGCTTCGTGTCTACTGCAGTCTCTACTGATGAATAGAAACTGTCCATATCCACATGGAAGATTATATTAATGTTTTTCACCGGTCAAGCTCATGAGTGGCATTATTAAAAATGTTTATGCACATTACAAGGGACACACTTATTAGCTTTCCAAATACCATAAATTCTCAAATAACATGGAGTCTGGCAAAGGATTTTATGCATGGAATGTATGAAGATGAGTAAGATATCGATATAAGTATCAAAACGATCCGGAAGATAAAAATGTACCAATACATAGCCATTGCAGCATATTGCGTAGTCCTTTTCCTGACCCTGAGAGATATCAGGATATTCCGCCGTACACGTCTGGCATCATACAGGAAAGGCGCACTCAAAGGGCTTGTGGCATCTACCGTGATACTTGCAGGCATCATACTCGTAAGCATAAATGCCGAACTTGGACTGGTAATTGTGTTCATAGGCCTTTATATAAATCGCAAAGGAGTGCGCGAGAATGTTTTCAATGATGCCACCACCCAGGAGCGTCTTTTGGGAAAAACAGACATCGAGTGAGTACATGCAAGCTACTATAAGCTACATGCAAGTAAATAAAGAGCTGGAAGATGCACCCTCAATCCAAAAGATATAAATGTAAAGGTTTTCTATTATGGCGATAATCTTAATCATATCTATCTAAATCTACTGGAGATATATAATGGGAAATATTAGACAGACAAACATCAAGAACATTGCATTTCGCCTGATCGACAACCACGGAGACGTATTCACAACAGACTTTGACCAGAACAAGCTTCTCGTTTCACAGTACACAACTATCGAGAGCAAAGTCATCAGAAACCGTGTCGCAGGCTACGTTACACGCAAGATCACACACCCAAAGAAGATCTAATTTTGGGAAGTGGATCTTTATGTTCGAAGGAGTATTACCTGCAATCATAACTCCTTTCACAAAAGCTGACACCATTGACAAGACAGGTCTTCAGCAGAATATCGAATTTGTCGAAAATGGTGGAGTTTCCGGAATTGCCGCCTGCGGGACAACTGGCGAATCAGCCACATTGTCCACTGCGGAACACATGGAGCTTATTGATATCGCAGTTGATTGTGCAAAGGTACCTATTCTTGCCGGAACCGGTTCTAACAACACGGCAGAGGCAATAGAGCTGACAAAGCATGCAGAAGATGCGGGAGCAGCTGGTGCTCTTGTAATATCTCCTTACTATAATAAACCGAACAAAGCAGGACTTATTGCTCATTTTAAAGCTATCGCAGACGTTGTGGAAATGCCTATCGTCCTTTACAACGTACCATCACGCACAAGTCAGGACATGCCACTTGATGCAATCATCGAACTTGCAAAAGTGGATAACATCGTTGCCATCAAGGAAGCCAGCGGAAGCCTGGATAAAGTATCACAGATCCTCGAGAATACGATGGATGAGGACTTTAATGTCATTTCCGGTGATGATGGACTTACCATGCCCATGATGTGCCTTGGTGGAAGCGGAGTTATCTCCGTGGTCGCAAACGTTGTACCGGAAAAGATGGTCAAACTGGTAAATGCCACCAATGAAGGTGACATGAGAACAGCAAGACAGATCCACTATGAAATAGCACCACTTATACGTGCATTGTTCACGGAAACAAATCCGGTCCCTGTCAAGCGCGCAGTAGAGCTTATCGGACTTAATACAGGTCATCTGAGATTGCCTCTTGCGCCTATCAGCAGTGAGAATGAACAGACCCTTATCAATTGCCTGGAAGAACTTGGGTGTATCTGATGATAAACGCAGCAGTTACCGGTGCTTCAGGAAGGATGGGGAAACTCCTCATCGAGAATATAATCGAGATGGAAGGGATCCAGCTTTCTGCTGCCTTCGACCTTGTGAACATCGGCAAGGATGTAGGAGAGGTTGCACAGTTAGGAAAGCTTGATGTTCCGGTCTCCGATGTTGCTGATATGGCAACCGTTCTCAAAGAGTCAAAAACGGATGTCGTAATAGACTTTACAATTGCAGCTGCAACAGTTGTGAACGCACCGCTTGTAGCAGATGCAGGCGTTGACCTTGTAATTGGAACTACCGGATTCAGTCCGGAGCAGCGTTCCATTATCGAGGATGCAATAAACAGGAACAATACTACAGGCATAATCTCGCCAAATTACTCCATGGGCGTCAATGTCTTCTTCAAGATACTGCAGGAAACTGCAAAATACCTTTCCGATTATGACATCGAAATTATCGAAGCTCACCACAACCAGAAAAAGGATGCACCCAGCGGCACTGCAATGAGAGCTGCTGAAGTGATCAGTGAAACACTGGGTGGAAAGGATTTCGTTTACGGACGTGAAGGTCTCGCCCCAAGGGAAAAAGAGATCGGTATCCATGCAGTACGCGGTGGAGATATAGTAGGCGATCACACAGTTCTCTTCGCCGGAGGCAGTGAGCGCATAGAGGTCAAACACCAGGCTCATTCCAGAAATGCATTTGCATCAGGAGCTGTGAAATCAGCTATCTGGATAGCAAACGCAGAACCAGGCATCTATACAATGGATGATATCCTGGGATTCTAACTCTTTTTTAAATCTTAATTAATTCTACATACCAACCTCATCCACAATTGTATTGAGGTTTCTATCCCAACATTAATTGATAGAAACCAGCATAAAAATGTAGATACCAACATCAAATTATAGAAATCTAGATGGAAAGTTAAATAAAAAAGAACAGAAAGATCAGAGAAGATGATTCCCTATATCTTCTGAAATTGTCCTTTCACAGTATGAACAGCGAAGAGTTATCCTTCGCCCATCCGGTTTAACAGTAAACCTGGATGTGACAGGTTCGTTACTGTTGGAAATACAATTTGGATTTATGCATTTCACAACACCACTCACCTTTTCCGGAATGTGAACATGCGTCTTTTCCGATACTTCAAAATTCCTGATGATATTGATCGTAGCATTCGGTGCGATCAGGGATATCCTGTCAACCTCTTCCAGATTCAATTCCCTGCCTTCGATCTTAACAACATCTTTGATCCCATGAACACTCGGGGCATTGATTATTATGCTCACAACACCTGAGGAGGGGTTGGGAATATTAAGGATATTAAGGACATTAAGTGCCTGTCCCGCAGTAATGTGATCGATAACTGTTCCATTCCTTATTGGGTGTACCCGGATCTCCGGGATAGGAGTTTCTTCCACACTCATTCCAATGCCCCCATGACAAGTGCAAGTAATGCCATCCTTACCGGGACACCATAGAAAGACTGCTTGAAGTAACAGGCATGGGCGGTCTCGTCAACCCTTGGATCTACCTCATTTGTCCTTGGAAGAGGATGCATGACCTTAAGCTCCGGTTTTGCTTTTTCCAGAAGCTCAGGAGTTATCTGAAGACTGTTAGCAACTTTACGATACTCAGCAGGATCAGGGAATCGCTCCTTCTGTATCCTTGTAGCATAAAGCACATCCACATCAGTGATGGCCTCTTCGATCGAATCGGTTTCCCTGACCTTTATATTGTGACTCTTGAGATCATCTATTATCTCAGCAGGCATACGGAGCTCTTTCGGGGACACCAGCGTGATCTCAGCTCCATACAGAGAAAGAGCATAGCACAGTGAATGTACTGTCCTGCCATATTTCAGATCACCTGCAAGAGCTATCTTCAGCCCCTCAAGATGACTTTCCCGTCTTATTGTATAAAGATCAAGGAATGTCTGCGTAGGATGATGCCCTGCACCATCCCCGGCATTGATTATAGGAACAGAGGAGAACTCCGAAGCAAGCTGGGCAGCGCCCTCTTTATTGTGCCGCAGTACAATAGCGTTGGAATAACCTTCAACAACACGAATAGTATCAGCAAGTGTTTCACCTTTTGCAATGGAACTTGCATCAACGGAACCAAGGCTTAGAACGTCCCCTCCAAGACGCATCATTGCGGTCTCAAAGGACATGCGCGTCCTTGTACTGGGCTCAAAGAACATGACAGCCAATACTTTCCCTTTCAGCAGATCTGACTTCGATTTGCTGCTTGCTATTGGTTCAAGTTTTTCAGCAGTATCAAGGATATGGTCGATCATATCCCGTGAAAAGGATTTCATCGAAATGATATGAAGGTCTTTGAATGTCATTCATAGAGAAAAGAATTACATGAAATATAATATTTGCCTATGGAAAAATGAAATATAAAAAAAAGACAACAATTTCACGATAAAGCTGAAGTATCATTCTTCAAGTTCAGCTATGAAATTCATCCAGCTCTTGGCATCCTTAAGTTTGCACTTTTTAACTTCTTCATGATACTTTTTCATGCGTTCGGGACCGGAAAGCTCTTCAAGGTCCTTAAGATCCATTATGGCACGCAGAAGCCCTGCAGTCTGGTCAAAAATGTCTTTAGCCTGATCAAGGGTCATATCGGTTCTCTCAAGGTAATTTTCACAAGACTTTGCTTTTTTCCTGAGAGCAACGATACAGTGATCAATATGCACCTTATCCTCCTCAGTCAGCTTAGGCTTGTTGATAAGCTCCCATGTGATCTCATGCAGTGGTATCTTTTTACCTTCGATCTCCACTTCATCGGGAATCCTCTCACCACACCAGAACAAATGCCTGTGAAGTCGGGCCAAAAGCTTTTCACGCTGATTCTCTGTTATTAGCTGATCCTCCCCCATGTTAACCAGATCCATATTACTGCATCAAATACCATCAATTATTAAGTATTATAACCATATAGCCGGTTAGATTTATACTTATTCAGGTATACTACGCTATTAAACTCCAAAAGGGTGATCATATTAATACAATAATTCAGGTAGCACTTGACCTGCTGGAGATCGACCGCGCCATACAGATCGCAAGAGAAGCGGTCCAGGGAGGCGCGAACTGGATCGAAGCAGGAACTCCACTTATCAAAAGCGAAGGGATGAATGCTGTCCGGCAGCTCAAGAAGGAATTTCCCGATCACGCCATCCTTGCTGATATGAAAATTGCAGATACAGGTGCATTTGAAGTGGAGATGGCTGCTAAAGCTGGTGCCGATATTGTAATGTTACTTGGTAATGCAGATGATTCCACGGTCAAGGATGCAGTCAGGTCTGCAAGAAAATACGGTGTCAAACTTATGGCTGACCTGATCATCGTAGAAGACCCCGTCACCCGGGCACAAGAGCTGGAAAAGATGGGGATCGACTACATCAACATGCATGCAGGGATAGACCAGCAGATGACCGGAAAAGACCCTACCCCCTTGCTCGAAAGGATCGTTCAGGAAGTGAACATACCAGTCGCAGCTGCAGGCGGACTTGATGCGATCACATCTGCACAGGCCGTGAAAGCAGGAGCAAGTATTGTCATTGTCGGAGGGAACATCACACAATCAGATGATGTGACAAAGTCTGCAAAAAATATACGTGAAAGTGTTGATGCCATTGAGATCCCTGATTTTGAACGCAAGACACTGGAACAGGAGACCCGAACTTTATTGTCAGAAGTTTCCACACCGAACATCACAGATGCAATGCATCGAAAAGGTGCGATGAAGAACATCCATTCCATGGTAGCCGGCAAAAAACTGGTCGGTACTGCTGTTACAGTACAGACATTTGAAGGGGACTGGGCAAAAAGCGTTGAGGCCATTGAGGTCGCAGGAGAGGGAGATGTTATTGTTATCTACAATGGAAGTTCCCATATTGCACCATGGGGAGGGCTTGCCACACTCAGTTGCCTGAACAAGGGAATTGCAGGAATCGTCATTGATGGTGCTGTAAGGGACATTGATGAGATCAGAAGGATAGGACTACCCGTATTTGCAACCAGTAACGTCCCTAATGCAGGAGATCCAAAAGGTTTCGGAGAGATCAATGCTACGATCAACTGTGGCTCACAGGTCGTTAACCCCGGAGATTACATCGTAGGTGATGACAACGGAGTTGTTGTGATCGAAAAAGAGCGCGCGTATGAGATAGCAAGGCGTGCAAAAGAGGTCGAAAAGAACGAGAAACGCCTCTATGAGGAGATCAAACGTGGAAGCACACTTTCCGAGGTCCTCAAACTTAAGAAATGGGAGAAAATGTGAATGATCGAACTGCTTAAGGTGCTTGTCTGCGCCCCATTCCTCATCTATGCATGCTACTCTGATATAAAGACACGAAGAGTGACAAACAGCCTCTGGCCCAAGATGCTTGGTGCAGGTGCTATATTCATGGTTTATGATGCTTTCAGATACGGCATACCATACATAAAATGGACAGCCATTTCATTCATACTTATCTTCACATTCGTCTATATATTGTTCTATATGAATGCCTTTGGAGGCGCCGATGCAAAGGTCCTGATGGTGATCTCGCTTATATTGCCAATATATCCTGCAATGGAACTATTCGGCAGACAATTGCCAATTTACGGGATACCACCGCTTAATCTTTTCACATTTAGTGTCTTTGGAAATTCAGTCATCCTGACAATAATAGTACCCATAGGATTGTTCATTTACAATCTTACTCAGCCCTCATTGAAAGAAACCCTGAAGAAGCCACATTATATGTTCGTCGGATACAGATCACCGGTTTCAAAGCTGGACAAACCACACATAAGATTGATGGAAAGCTTCGAGGAAGTTGATGACAATGGTATCAGAAAAAGATTCACCACATCAGGCACAAAGCTTGATGAGGATACGATCTCCAAAATGAAGGAGTATGCAGAAAAAGGCCTTATTGATGAGAGAGTGTGGGTCACACCCGGACTTCCATTCATGATACCCATAACTGCAGGATTCATAGCAGCGGTGGTATATGGAGACATTATCTTCCAGCTTACCCTGAACTTCCTGCTGTGATGAAAGTTATTTTGACCCTTTTAAGTAGCGGGCAATCTCTTCCATGAAAACAGGCCCGTACTTTTTCAATTTGAACTCACCCACACCAGTAATGTCCAGGAACTCATCATTCCTTATGGGATATTTTACCGCCATCTGCCGAAGGCTTGTATCCGCAAAAATGATATAAGGAGGAACATCTTCATCCTCTGCCAGCCTTTTCCTTAATATTTTAAGCCTATCGAACAGTTTTTTATCAGGGCGCGATATTGGTGTTGGAACCCTCTTTGGCTTTTTAGGAGCAGGAGATCTCTTGGAGGCAGATGTTTTAGATGTGGTAGCCTTTGAAGTAGAAGTCTTTGAAGTAACGGTCTTTGATCCAGCGACCTTTGAGGTGGTTGCTTTTGGGACAGTTGCCTTAGACCTGCTTCCCTTCACACTGACAGCACCAGAGGAACGTGTCAGGTATACCTCACCGCCTGCAAGTATCTCACGACTCTTCTTGTTCAGGCTTAAGAGAGGATAGCGTGCACCTTTCACATCAAGATAACCAAGGCGGACCATTTCCCTTGCCATATCAAGCCACTCGGATTTATTGTACCCGTCACCAGTGCCATGACTTTTGAGCCTGTCATGCTTGTAACTTTTGATCTTCTTTGCCATGGAACCTGAAATGATATCCACGATGTGGGTCATTCCGAAACGTTCATTGACCTCATCCACACAGGACAACAGGACCCTTGCGGCATCCGACGCATCAAAGGTATCACGGGGCTTAAGGCAGACATCACATCCACCACAGTAATCAGACTCCAGTTCTTCTCCGAAATAGCTCAGCAGCACTTTCCTGCGGCATGTCGTGCTTTCACAATAATCGATCATGTCCCGAAGCTTTACAGTTGCAATATCACGTTCGGACTTTTTTGACATCTGGTCGATGAAGTATTTTATCTTGTACCAATCCCCACGACTGAAATACAGTATACACTCACATTCAAGTCCATCACGACCTCCCCTGCCGGTTTCCTGATAATAGCCTTCAATGTTCTTGGGAAGATCATAATGAATTACAAATCTTACATTCGGTTTGTCAATACCCATTCCAAATGCCACTGTTGCCACAATGATGTCAACGTCATCCCTTATGAACCGTTCTTGGTGCTCATGTCTTTTTGAATCAGACAGACCTGCATGATAAGGCAATGTGTGAAAACCTTTATTGTTGAGCTTTTTGGATATGGATTCCACACTCTTTCTGCTGTTGCAGTAGATGATACCGGAATTACCGGCCTGCCCTTTAATATAGTCTACCAGATCCCCATACGAATTCTTCTTCGGCCTTATATCATAGGAAAGATTACTTCGGTTGAAACTCGCCACATAAACAGAAGGAGACTTTAATTTCAGCATCTTGATCGTATCTTCTTTGACCTTTGGAGTGGCAGTAGCAGTCAACCCAATGACAGGAACATCAGGGAATTTCTCTTTCAGGAATCCCAAACGGTGATATTCGGGTCTGAAGTCGTGACCCCATTGAGAAATGCAATGTGCTTCATCAATAGCGAACAAACTGACATTAACGTAGCTGAGAAGATCCATTGTACTTTTCATGCAAAGCCGTTCAGGTGCAACATAAAGGATCTTTAAGTTGCCATCCAGAATAGCACGTGTGGTCTCCTGAACCTCACGATGGCTCAATGTGCTGTTAAGATAAGCTGCAGCTATCCCGTTGCCGACCAGACCATCCACCTGATCTTTCATAAGGGATATCAGAGGAGATACTACGATCGCAAGACCATCCATCATCAGTGCAGGGATCTGGTAACAAATAGACTTCCCGCCCCCGGTAGGCATCAGTACGAATGTATCCTTTTTGTTAAGGACATCATTGATGATATCCTCCTGCAGGGGGCGAAATTCGCTGTAACCGAAATATTTCTGGAGTGTCCTGTGCATGGGAATACCGATGATCATCTAATGTTTATTCTACTAAAGAGGTTACAGATATTTAAGAGCAGACCATGCGGGGTGAAAGTGATCAATCTTTTGCAGTGGACCAAAATTTAAAGTGATAATTTATTGAATTCGTTTAAAGGCAAAATGTTAAATTGAGATTTCTAATCTCACATCGATACTATTAAAACCAACAAACATATTAAGCACAGCAGTATTTAACAAATCCACTACTAATAACTAATATTGATCATCATCACATCATGACCGGAGTTCATATTCATGGTAAAAGTCGAGAAATTCATACCAAAAGCCATAGACAGGATAAAAGAAAAAGCTAAAGGAAAGACGATCGTAGGGCTTTCCGGCGGAGTCGACAGCTCGGTCTGTGCGGTTCTTGCACACCGTGCTATCGGTGATCTGTTCATACCGATCTACATCGATACAGGCCTCATGAGAAAGGGTGAGACCGAGGTCATCGAGGAGATTTTCTCTGACATGAACCTTCAAGTAGTACATGCCAAGGACCGTTTCCTTGAGGCACTGGTAGGTGTCAAGGACCCTGAAGAAAAAAGGAAGATTGTTGGTGAGACGTTCATCCGCATTTTTGAAGAAGAAGCACGAGAACTCGAAGCAGAATACCTTATTCAGGGAACCATCTACCCGGATAAGATCGAATCGGAAGGCGGTATCAAATCACACCACAATGTTGGAGGACTTCCTGAGCACATCGATTTCAAGGAGATCATTGAACCTATCGATGACCTGTACAAGGATGAGGTACGTGAGGTCGCATGGGAACTTGGATTACCTGAAGAGATCTGCGAGAGAATGCCATTCCCGGGACCAGGACTTTCTGTAAGAATAATCGGAGAGGTTACCGAGGAGAAAGTGGACGTGGTTCGCGAGGCAAATGCCATCGTTGAAGAAGAGCTGCTTGAACAGTTCAAACCATGGCAGACATTTGCTGCTGTTGTCGGCAAGGGAACCGGCGTCAAAGGTGACGTCCGTGTACATGGCTGGATAGTCGCAGTCCGTGCAGTAGGCTCAAGAGATGGTATGACCGCGGAAGCACTTGAGCTTCCATGGGAAACTCTTAAAAAGATCGAGACAAGGATCTCCGGCGAGATACCATCTGTTGCCAGAGTACTCTACGACCTGTCACCAAAACCACCTGCAACGATCGAGTTCGAATAATGACACTGAACAAAGCCGTACTGGACATACGCAACCGTCAGCGTATAAAGCCATCATCTAATGATTATCCTGCTGCCGTCTGGAGGAGTACAGATCACTTCAACGGAAAAACAGCTGATACATTGACCATCATCTTCAAAACATCAGGATGCTGGTGGGGAAAGGCGGGCGGCTGCACTATGTGTGGCTTTGTCTATGATAGTGCAAAGATCCCCCCAACGCCTGAAGAGCTTGAGAAACAGCTTGAGAATGCCATGCATAAAGGTGAAAGACTTGAGCGATTCATGGTCAAGATATTCACCTCAGGCAGTTTCCTCGATGAAAAAGAGATACCTGTTGAAACAAGGAAGAACATACTGGGAAAGCTGGCAGCGGATGAACGTGTTTTCAAAGTGATCGTTGAAAGCCGACCGGAATTCGTCACAGACGAGATCCTGAAGTCCTGCATTGATGCCCTTGGAGACACATCATTTGAAGTCGCCATCGGCCTTGAGACAAGTTCTGATAATATACGCAAGAATTCCATAAACAAGGGATTTAAGTTCACTGATTATATCAATGCAGCAACAGTAGCCAGAAACAATGGAGTAGCCATGAAAGCTTACCTGTTGTTAAAACCACTTTTCCTCTCGGAAAAGGAAGCATTGGAAGATATTGTCAAAACCATCGATGACGTTGCTGAACATGCCCAGACCATTTCCATCAACCTGTGCAATGTGCAAAATGGTACCTATGTGGAACACCTGTGGCAGAGAGGTCAATACAGGCCACCATGGTTATGGAGCATTGTTGAGATACTTCAGCGAACGAAACTGAAGCATCCTGAACTTGTGATCACTTCAGATCCGGTAGGTGCAGGTTCAAAGCGCGGCCCGCATAACTGTAAGAAATGTAGCAGGGACGTGTCAGATGCCGTACATCTTTATTCCAGAACTCAGGACCTGAATGTACTTGAAGGGGTCAACTGTGAATGCAAAGAATTATGGAAGAAAGTTCTTGAGCTGGACGATCTTACCTATGGAAGCCCTATATTGGACTAAGATATCAACGTTCAAGTAAAAAAGAAAAGGAGGTAGAAGGACACGCTTATTCCGTGTCCTGATATACCATCGTACCAATTCCCTGATCTGTGAAAAGCTCGAGCAGGACAGAGTGGGATACACTGCCATCTATTATGTGGACGCGCTCCACACCACCAAGTACGCTTGCTCCGGCACTTCTCATTTTGGGGATCATTCCACCACTTATAATGCCTTCATCTATCAGAGACTCCACTTCATCCACCCTTATGCGGGAGATACGGCTCGACCTGTCCGACTGGTCCCTGAGAACTCCCGGAACATCCGTCATTAATATCAGTTTCTTTGCGTGCAAAGCATCTGCAAGATCACCGGCAACCGTATCAGCGTTGATGTTCAATGCATTACCTTCCGCATCCATTGCGATCGGTGAGATAACAGGAATATAATCATTAGCTGTGACGATGTTAATGAGTTCAGGATTGATTATCTCGGTTTCTCCGACCCAGCCAAGATCTACATCATGTTCGACATTTTCGATCATAATTCGCTGAGTGGCCTTTTTCCTGGCCATGATCATCTTCCCGTCCTTTCCAGAAAGGCCTACACCCTTTCCACCATGCTTTCCTATCAGGGACACTATCTTCGTATTGATGTTACCCACAAGGACCATGCGTGCGATCTCCATGGTCTCATCATCAGTGATCCTTAATCCACCTACGAACTCAGGTTTCTTCCCCATGCGCTCCATTTTTTCAGTGATCTCAGGACCACCGCCATGAACAATTACCGGATGGACCCCTACAAAACGTAAAAGGACAACATCCTGCATGATGTCGTTCATAACAGAAGGATTGACCATGGCATGACCTCCGACCTTGATCACCATTACAGAGTCATGGAAATCCCGTATATATGGAAGAGCTTCGATCAGAACGTTCTCTTTTTTTCCTGTCATATGAATACAATAACGGAGTCCAGTTTATAAAGCTTTTTGATATAGTACCAGCTCTGCTACTTAGAATAGCAGCCATGTCACAGATAAACGGAGAACGATGAGAAAAACAAAACGGAGCAAATATCTCAAAAAGTAGAATGTGTAGGGCCCGTAAACGGACCCTCACAAATAAGTATAAGAAGATTATATCTTGTCCAGTTTGATAATGCCTGGCTTCTGTTTCTTGACGAATGGCTTGTTGATCTTGTCAGGCATCCAGTCAGGTTTGTTCTTTGGTGCAGCGACCATTTGTTTCCATCCAAGGAACACATGTACTTTCTTAGTGCCACGCTCACGAAGCATGATCTTTTCTGGCTTGGATTTGGTACCCTTGCCCCGGTTAGCAACTTTAAGAGCTGCCTGACGTGGCTGTTTACCGGTGAATACGCCATGTTCTTTACCTTTACTGTCTCGTAACACAAAGTTTCTTGTTTCAGACATTTTATCACCTTACTTACCCGTTATCGGTTATATGTACTTGTACTTATGAAATATAAATAGTTTTCTTTTAATGTAGCCTTTTGATTATGTTTCTGTAAATCAAGTTAATTTGATATAGATGAGGGTATGGAAAAATGCTAGAAATGACATCACATCTTTATCCGATATCTAAAAATATATTAGTATGGCACCCAGCACCCGATGTTAAAATGATGCAGCACAACAAAACATTTACATGTAATGAATATGTTTGTGATTGTTATTAATCCAAAAAGCATAACTTAAACGTAATTTATTTTAATTTCTTATTAGAGGTCATAAAAATGGAGCTTCCAGTTGCGCAATTCCCTGACGTACAAGCAAATAAACCACAAATACCTATAAACCTTACACGCGTAGGTGTGACCGGAGTTAAAAAACTTGTTGAGATCAAACGAAAGGATAAGCGTCCGATCGTACTCATTTCAACTTTTGAAATCTTCGTGGACCTACCTTCAGATCGTAAAGGTGCAAATCTCTCTCGTAATTTTGAGGCGATAGATGAAGTTCTTGAAAAGGCCATCAATATGCCTGTTTA
The DNA here is from genome assembly GCF_900774055.1 of Methanococcoides sp. AM1. Classification (NCBI taxonomy): domain Archaea; kingdom Methanobacteriati; phylum Methanobacteriota; class Methanomicrobia; order Methanosarcinales; family Methanosarcinaceae; genus Methanococcoides; species Methanococcoides sp. AM1. The sequence goes on from NZ_CAAGSW010000006.1 coordinate 26,899, forward strand.
TGAGATCGAGGAACTCTGCAGCGATGTTGCAAGGAACCTTCTGGGCAGGCATGAGTATGCCACCCGCTCCGAAGTTCGTATGAAAAGTGAATACGTGGTCAAAAGAGAATCACCATCCACAAAAATGCAGTGCCAGGAAGTTGTGGAGATATTTGCAGAAGCTATTGCCACAAGACCAAACGAAGAAGATATCGATGTCAAAAAGCTCATCGGTGCAGAAGTTGTCGGAATGACAGCCTGCCCTTGTGCTCAGGAAATAATGAGAGACAATGCAAAGGCCGCACTGCGTGAACTTGGTGTTGACCTTGAGACCGTCATCAATTTCCTTAACAAGGTACCAATGGCAACTCACAACCAGAGAGGACGCGGTATAATCTCACTTGAGGTCAGCGGTGACGTAGTGATCTCACTGGACACAATCATTGAGATCATTGAAAATTCAATGAGTTCCAGTATTGTCGAGCTTCTTAAACGTTCAGACGAAGCACTTGTTGTGGAAAGAGCTCACAAGAACCCTAAGTTCGTTGAAGATTGTGTCAGGACAATGGCAAAGAAAGTTGTCAGCGAGTTCGGACATGTTCCTGACAGTGCTATTGTTACGATCAAACAGATCAACGAAGAGAGCATACACAGGCATAATGCATTTGCAGAAAGGGTTGCACTTCTCGGCGAACTAAGAGACGAGATAAAGAATAATTAAGGAGAGATCACATCTTGGATGAAGAGTCTTCAGTTGATGATGCAGTTGTCGATGTAAACGGTACTCCAATAACTATTGGAAGTAATGTCAGGTATATCAATACAAATAGCATTGGAGAAATTACCGACATTAAAACCGATGATGAAGGCACATGGGCACTTCTCGATACAACCGAGCTTTATTACAGGGTGGACACTCTACAGATCACAGATAAAAAAGCAAGTGCTGGCAAAGAATACACGATTTCAGAAGAAGAAATGAAAGAGCGTATCAAAAAGCAAGCCGAAGATATACAATCAAGCACATTGGAAGAAGTTTTCCAGGCAACAGGAGGAGGTTAATTTTCCTGCCTCCGTTGTTAACCTTTTTTATAATTATTTATTTTTAAATGTTTATTTTCTAGCGCGTTCTCTTTCTGATAAAGCACAGCATAAATGCAGATGCAAATATAATTATAAAAATTGGAGCATTAGTGCCCCATTCTTACTTGTTCTTCTCAAGCAATGTAAGAGATCTTATCCACTCACCCTTCGGTTCTCTGGAAGTACCTACTACAAGTCTCTTAATGCCCCCCACCTGTTCGACGACACCCTGTGCATCAATAACCTCTCCTTCCAGAGCCTGCCCTGCATAGGTATGAGTGTATGATAAAACATGATCTATCTCATCATGGTCAACCTTGTAAACAGAAGGATTATCAAAAGCAAGCTCAGCATCGGTAACCGTTGCTTTGATCCTCATTGTGCCAACATCCACGCCTCGTGATAGTGGCTCATTGATCTGATCCCAGTCTCGCACGAACAGCAGGTCGAAATAGGTACCGCCCACCATGCCCCTGTTGCCCTTGCGCTTCTCATGAAGGATGAAATCCTCATAGGAGATCTCAGGAATTCGCTTATTGTAGATACGATGCCACATTTCCTCATCGATGTCCTCAATAAAACCGCCCTGATTCTTTGCAGCTGAAATTGCATCCCTTGCTTTGAACCAGTCATTACCATAGACGACAAAATCAACATCGGATTGGTCATTTTGTAATCCCGGCAGGAATGAACCGGTAACGCCCATTTTCTCAAGAGGAATGCCAGCACTGAGTAGCACATCTGCAACAGCTTTCACCCTCTCATCCTGGTTTACGAGTTCAGGGACAGGATCCGGAGGATAAAGGACTTTTTTCACCTGATCTTCGGGAACTATGTGTACATCCTGTACCCACTCAGGCCTGTTCTCACGCATAAAGTCGAAAGCAACATCGAAATCGTATTTGCGATACTTCATCCCATTTAGCTGACGGTCACCGGATTCATCCGGAACGTACCTCAGTACACATCTCACCCCATCAGGATGAAAATAGTCAGCCACTGCAAATATCCAGTCATCTTTTGTAATAATAAAATCTCTGATACGTGTTTTTATCATTGTGATCATCCCGCGGTCATTGAAACTAGCTCAACAGATGTATCTTAGGATTTATAAATGCTACACATCAATCATTAAGATCAAGAAATTTCCATAGAAAGCGCGATCTCATCGCAATCCGGAAACTTAGGACATTTGATGCAGCCACTCCAGATCTTATGAGGAAGGGACGATTTGTCCACACGTTTGAACCCATTCTTCTCAAAAAAGACAGGTGCATATGTCAATGTGAACACCTTTGACACACCAAGCTCGCGGGCATCATTAAGACATGCATCCAGAAGTTGGGTACCAATCCCTTTTACCCTGTATTCCGGAATTATCGCAAAAGATAAGACCTCAGCAAGATCCACCCATAGGACCTGCAGCCCACAGCAACCAACGACTTCCCCCTCTACATCATAAACATAGAAATTACGGATTGCCTCATAGAGTTCACTGACCGAGCGAGGAAGCATCTGGTCCTGACTTGCATAATAATTGATGATCTTTTTGATGGCATCAACGTCCTTTAGTTCAGCTTTCCTGATCAAGATGCAAGCTCCCGTATTTGTAAAAATGATAGAAGAATAATGGCGGGCGTGAAGGGATTTGAACCCCTGATTTACAGCTTAGGAGGCTGCCGCCATATCCTGGCTAGGCCACACGCCCTCGCGATACTCCTGTAATGTCGATCATTCTTTTAAACTTATTGGTTAAAATACAGGACAAAAGAACCTTGTTGATCATTTGAAAGATGAAATTACCCGTGAGTAGAATTCGACAACGTTATATATAATTATAATTATGAGGGGGACTGAGGTTAACCACTTCAGAACAGGAGACAAACATATGAAGATAGTACACGCACAGACAGTCCTTGCAGAAGAGCAACTACAGGAATTAAAGAAAAAATGCAATAGCTCCTCTACAAAAGAAGCACTAACCATTGCTGTTGAACACTATCTTGAATGCGAGTACACTGATATGAACGAAGATATGTGGGCAAAAAAGATGGAAAAGATCGTTCAGAAAAAGAAAGAGCAAAAGGAATGATTTACCCTCATGTAAATTATTTGTTACATTAATATGCTTTTAAGCAACAAATGTAACATACCTTATATCATTTTTTAAATTTCTGATCTCCCTTATCCTATCCGACCTAATCATACCTTATCTCATTCTATCTTACTTTTTCTTATGTTGTTTTGATTATTTTACTTTTGAGCTAAATATTGATCAGATGTACACAAACCATTTATACCCGAGATATACTTAACTAGAGCCTGTCTGACCGATTTATTGAACGACACGGATTGATAGTGAATGACAGCTTCGTATTTAATGCCCCTAATAATGACACCAATACTGATCTGCATGATAGCAGTAGCGTATTATGTCTTTGTGCCGGAAGATCTCAAGAAAAATTATAAAAAGAACTACATGCAGATGTTTTCTCTGGATACATTACCATATTTATTATCAGCATGCTTTGTGTATCTACTTGTTAAATCCCAGCTAGCAGTCATCAATTTACTGGGAAAAGGAACATACACTAACTATGACAGATATATGATCCTGATCGAAGGTGATACAGTCGCTTATTTCCAGAATTTTGCAAGCCCTATACTGACATATGCCAGTGCATCCGTTTATTTGGTAGGATTTTCGTTCCTGTTGATCTTCACATTCCTATTGCTCATATACACACAGCAACGTGAGGTATTACAGGAATATACTATCGCTTTCGTCACCATTTACCTGATAGCACTTCCATTTTACATTTATGTACCTGTACGAGTGACAGGATTTACATTACCAAACGTCACCCCCCTGTTGTATGACATGAGTCCCATAATCCTGCAAGGTGTCACAATTGTAGACCCGTTCCTTGATAATTGCTTCCCCAGCCTTCATGCAGCTTTATCGGTCATGGCCATGTTGATGATTTTCAGGACCGATCTTACGAGATTTAAGATATTTTCACTTGCAACCACAATTGCCATCCAGTTCACGATCCTTTATCTTGGAATACACTGGATAACTGACATGATCGGCGGTTTTATCCTGGCACTGGTAAGTTATTTTATCGCAACAAGATACAGGACATCCATACTCAGATCACCAGAAACGATCATAGCAACCTTTGAGAAGAGAACAGAGCTGGTTGATGCTGTTAATTCTATTCTTTTATCAAAAGGCCTCATCAAGTGATAAATAGGTTCCTTGAAAAGACTAAATACTATTTAATGAATATATATTATGGTACTTGCATATACATCAACATAAAATGGATATAGTGGTAACCATGACAAACAAATTAGGTTCGATCCTTAAAAACAGAGGTCCTATCAAAAAGATAGGAGTGCTTGGAATGGGATACGTGGGAATCCCTGCAGCTGCTCTTTTTGCCAACTCCGATAAATTTGACCAGGTTCTGGGATTCCAGAGGGACTCCAAGAGTTCCGGTTATAAGATCGAGATGCTCAACAAGGGAGAAAGTCCCCTGAAAGGAGAGGAGCCAGGTCTTGAAGAATTGCTACAGAAAGTAGTTGGCGAGGGGAAATTTGAATGCACCCCGGACTTTTCAAGAATATCTGAACTCGATGCGGTTACCCTTGCAATACAAACACCTTTCTCTGATCCTGCAAGCCTCCAGCCAGATTTTAGTGCACTCACCGACGGTATACGCAATGTGGGAAAATACCTGAAAGAAGGTATGCTCGTAGTACTGGAATCTACCATAACCCCCGGAACTACAGATACACTTGCCAGGCAGATCCTTGAAGATGAGTCCGCACTGATAGCTGGCGAGGACTTTGCACTTGCACATGCTCCTGAAAGGGTCATGGTCGGCCGCCTGCTGAAGAACATACAGGAACACGATCGTATTGTAGGTGGCATAGATGAAGCCAGCACAAAACGTGCTGTGGAACTTTACAGCCCGGTACTCACAAACGGTAAGATCATACCAATGACAGCAAGAGCTGCAGAGGTTACCAAGACTGCGGAGAACACCTTCAGGGACCTGCAGATAGCAGCAATTAACCAGCTGGCATTGTACTGTGAAGCCATGGGGATCAATGTTTACGATGTGAGAGCAGGAATCGATAGTCTCAAAGGTGAAGGCATTACACGTGCAATGCTGTACCCCGGTGCAGGCGTGGGAGGGCATTGCCTGACCAAGGACACATACCACCTTGAAAGAGGAGTCACGACCAGCGAAGGAACACTGGATTACCCTGAGGACATGGATTCTATTTTTGTACTTGCAAGAAAGGTAAATGACTTCATGCCAAAACACATGCACCACCTTACAAACGAAGCCTTAGAACGCATCGATAAGAAAGTAAAGGGTTCAAAAGTAGCGATTCTTGGATGGGCATTTATCAATGATTCAGATGATGCGCGTAACCCGCCATCAGAGCCTTACAGGAACCTCCTGTTAGAAGATGGAGCAGAAGTTTCGGTACACGATCCGCATGTTCTGAACTATCCGGGCGTGGAGATCATAAAGGACCTTGATAAAGTTGTAAAAGACGCAGATGTTATTGCAATAATGACCGGCCATTCCGGTTACTTTGAACTTGGACCAAAACAACTAAAGCAGTTAACCGGAAAGGAAAATACAGTAATTGTCGATGGAAGGAATGTTGTTGATCCGGACACGTATATCAAGAATGGTTTTGTGTACAAGGGAATTGGAAGGGGAGACAAGAACGACCATCCGATCGTTTGAGCAATCTGACCATAATGACATTTCATACCTGATCAGCAGTAGTCTGAACTGAGACTACAAGAAAGAAGAAAGGAAGAGAAAACGGAAACGGAATTCCCACAATTCCAGCCTTTCTTCACCTATTTTTATCAACTGAATCTACACCACATTGTAGAACCAATATTAAATTTATATGAAGACTAAAGAATCTAGGAATATTTTAATAATTGCTGACAATATGTTTGTGCAAATCATCTAAGGATAAAAAACGTGAAACTCCTAAGTTATTTGCACAATCCGATCCGAAAAAGGAAAGCTGAATCAGAAAATCTCTGTCAGTACAAGGTCCGCCAGACGAAGAACCAGAGGACCATACAGATAAATTGTTCCCAATGCAGCCGCACATCTACCCTTAATGACCCAGTCTGCCGTGAGATGATATTCAATATCATTCTTACAGAACCCATATCGAACAGACTTATTCTTTCATATCTTTACGAGCGGGATTATGAGGGGAAGGAACTTGCGACCCTTTATGAACTTGCAAAGTTGGGAGATGGTCTTGCAAACTACAATAATGTCCAGATCACATGCAATAGTTCACACAGGGAATGTGGCAACTGCATATCATATAGAAAAGAACTGGTCAGTAACATCATCAGTTCCTCAAAAAGTGAACCATCAATATCATACAAACTTCTTAAAGAGACAAACATTGAAAAGATCGAGATCCCGGACCATCCGGAATGCTCTGGATGTACTGCAAACTTCCATTCCATTATAAAGGAAATGCAGGAGATCGCTTCTGAACTCAACATCGATCTGACCTGCGAAATTGTCTACGACCATAAAATTGATGCTGACAGCAAAGGTAGCAAAGGTAGCAAAGGTAGTATTGATAGCTATGGCAACGATCAAATGGGGTATGACTATGAGAAACACATCAAACCTCACGTCAGACCTGCATTTTCAACGTCCCGCATATACACGGAACCACCCGAAAATACACACTTCATGAAATGCTATGACGTAAGGAATAACGATGGAAGAATGCTTCAGGTCTCCATATATGAGATGACAGACCGACCTGAAAAACTGTACATGGCAATTCCCCTTGAATACAACCTGAAGCATGAAGACCTCGGCCTTATCGAAAGGGTACGGAAAAAATTGATAAGGTTCCGTCCTGACAACATGAACTTCGCAGATCCTGTGAACTCAAGAGAATACATCCGCAGGATTGGAAAACAGATGCTTGAAGAGGACTCAAAGGTTCATGGGATCACACTAAACCCAATCGAGACTAGGACATATTCTGATATCCTTGCAAAATATACCACTGGCCTGGGAATACTGGAAGATGTGCTTTCAGACCCGAAGATCACGGATGTCTACGTGAATGCACCTGCAGACATCAACCCGATCCACGTAGTAGTGGATGGAGAGGAATGTATCACCAATATTTTTCTTTCACAGGATGACCTTGACTCCATGGTCTCAAGGTTCCGGGCCATTAGCGGCAGGCCATTTGGAGAAGCAACGCCCGTACTGGAGATGGAACTTGAGGAATTTGGAGTACGTGTATCCGTTATTGGCGATCCCCTGAGTGCCAATGGACTTGCTTATGCCTTCAGGAAACATGCAAGAACACCCTGGACATTGCCAAAGCTCATCAATACCGGATCGATCTCACCGCTTACAGCAGGTCTTTTGAGCTTCCTGATGGATGGGGAAGCATCAATACTTGTAGCAGGAGATGTGGGAGCAGGCAAGACCTCACTGCTTTCTGCAATGATGATGGAGATCCCGCAGAAATACCGTATCCTGACAATAGAGGATACAAGAGAAATTCCCATTGAGGACCTGCAGAAGCTTGGATGGAAGATACAGGGCATGAGCTCACGCTCATCGATACTGAACACCAGCATCGAGGTAAGCCCTGATATTGCATTGCGTGCAGCCCTGCGTCTTGGAAATTCCTCGCTTGTTATTGGAGAGGTCAGGGGACCTGAGGTCAAAGTGCTTTATGAAGCAATGCAGGTAGGTACTGCAGGCAATTCTGTTCTTGGAACCATACACGGAGCATCCACAAGAGCGGTTTATGAGCGTATAGTACACACTCTTGGAGTACCACCTGCATCTTTCAAGTCAACTGATGCAGTGGTGGTCTGTACCAACACCCGGGTCGGTGGAGGCATGAGCAAGAAACGCAGACTGACGCAGATCTCAGAGGTCACCACCGGCTGGGATGACGATGCTGACCCGGATGAGATCTTTGCAGAGATCATGCGATACAGTGCAGCTGATGACTCATTGATCCCCACTGACATACTGGACAGAGGACAATCCGAGCTTATTGGGAAGATCGCACGCAAATGGGGCATCTCGATCGATGATGCGTCGCTCAACATACGCATAAGAGCAAAGATAAAACAGAAAATTGCCCATGCAGGTTCACTGGATGCCAGACTTGTTGAAGCAGATGTGGTGAGCAAAGCAAACAACATTTTCTGGCTGCACATGGATATGGAAAAGAACAATGCCGGCGGACCGGACTACGAAAGGGTATATGAGAAATGGAACAGTTGGTTTGACAATTTCACCTCCCACACCTTCCGGCAGGAGTGACAAAATGGCAGCAGGAATGTCAGAGAACTGGTATGTGCGTGGCTGCAAGTTCACATCACTTCACTTTTCCAGATTCATAAGAGATATTGATGCTTTTTCTAAAAAGGCCGACGGATCGGTCAGTCAGGAATATCGGGATGCGATCATCTTTACAGGATTTGTTATAGAACCGTTCGAAACGGTACTGTTCTCTTACGCAGGTTCGTTGATAGCCCTTATCTTATTTCTCACCCTTGATACAGTGCTGTTCCAGATCACCACCTTCAACCCGACCGTACTGACATTCGTAGCCCTGATGACATTGCTTGTACCTTTTGGAATACTGCTCTACCTGAGCGAGTATGTGAAGATACATGCAAAATACATGAAAATACGATCCATAGGAGACATACCCGAAGTCCTGAGCTATGTGGTAATGTCCATGAGACTTGTATCGAACATGGAAAAGGCCATCCATTTTGCTGCGCTGAACTCAAGCAGGCCACTCGCAAATGATCTCAGGAAGATGCTCTGGAACCTCCAGGTTCGCATGTATTCAAGTATGGATGATGCATTGCTTGATTTTGCAGAGATGTGGGGAAAGAACAGCGAACATTTCAAACGTTCCCTTCACCTTATCAAAAGTTCAACAAGCGAACCTGACGAAGCCCAGAGGGTCATTACATTAAACCGTGCCCTGGACATCGTCCTTGATGGTACAAAGGAAATGATGGAACAGTATGCAGCACGCCTGAAGACCCCAACGTACGTCCTGTATTCGATCTTCATACTGATTCCCCTAGCACTTGTGGCATTACTTCCTGCAATTACCGTTGTAGGAATAAGGTTCGACGCTTTGACACTTGTGATACTATATAATGTGATCCTGCCGCTTGCCACTTTTATATACGCGGAATATATCCTGATGCAGCGACCGGCAACATTTCTACCCCAGGCCATTCCGGAAACCCACCCCCAGCTAAAGGACATCAGGAAAAAGAAAAAAGTTGCAATTACCATGGCAGTTATAACCGGAATCTTTGTCAGTTTTTCGGGTTATATATGCATCCTTCTTGGAAATCCCGGGAACATAATTTCAACAGAAACCCTTGAAGGCATAATGCCTCCCACATTGCTCATCATCTGGGGAATAGTGATCGCATTTTCCATCTACATGAATGCAGCATATTCCCCATACAAGAAGATACGCGATGATATCCACAAGATGGAAAGTGAATTTGCAGATGCATTGTTCATTCTTGGGAGAAGGATATCAGAAGGGCGTTCTGCGGAAGAATCATTTGCACACACCTCTAAGACCATGAAAGGTTCACATATCGGAAAAGTGTTCGAAAGGATCTCTATCAACCTGATAACCATGCGAACGAACATAAGATCAGCAATATTCGATGAGGATTTCGGGGCTTTTAAGGACATATATTCAGACAGGATCCAGACTACAATGATCATGTTCACGGAAAGTGTCCATAAGAGCCACCTTTCAGCAGGTATTGCAATTATCAAACTTGCTGACCATCTGAAAGAGTTGCAGGCCGTGGAGAAGAACATCAAGCACTCATTGTATGATATGACATCCACAATGAGAACAACCGCCTGCATATTTGCACCCCTTATCGCAGGTGTGACAATAGCACTCTCGGAGGTGATATCCAGGATCCTCCAGAACGTTGCAGAAGGAGTTTCAAGACTTCCTCAGAACATCGTCCCCGGACCTGCACAGATATCGCCTGAAAATCTTGACCAGACAATATCACCGGACCTTTTCATGCTGTCAATTGGAATATATCTCATACTTATCACAGCCATCCTTGTGAGATTTTCAAGTACGATCGAAAATGGAGGAGAAAGAACACAATTCATGTATGATCTCGGGCAGTCACTACCAATCTCCATAATCGTTTTCACAGTCACTGCTATAGTCTCAAGGATATTCTTCAGAGGACTTATATGACAATATCCAAAAAGCAGTATTTCAAGATCAAAATCCAAAAGCCAATTTTCAAAAAACAAGGATAAGGAACTGATATTCAAAGTGAGGGATCCAAAAACAACATTCAAAATGAGATTAGTCCACATAGACAAGAGCTCGTACAGGGCACACATTGATGCACTTCATGCAAACGGTGCACCTGCTATAATCAATGCTGACCTTTCCATCCCTGCGTTGTAAAGCCCCGTGGGGACAAATGTTATCACATTTGCCACAATTATTGCATCCGATGACCGCGATCCAGCCTTCTGCCTTATTCATCTTCAAACAATAATATCACAAAATAGATACTCTTTTGCATCTAAACCAGACTTATATACAAGAGGAAATATGTACGACAATATGAAAGAGATCATCCATACGGATAAAGGGTCTTTCTACAATTATCTCACAGAAGGGTGCAAACTGTGCCAGAAAGGTGCCAAGATGGTGCTTTTCATTACTGGCATATGCGGCAGAGGATGTTTCTATTGTCCACTTTCAGAGGAACGAAAGAAGGATGTCACCTATGCCAATGAACGTCTGGTGAAAAGCGATGAGGATGTTATCAATGAAGTGCTCCAGATGGATGGTTTGGGAACAGGCATTACCGGAGGAGAGCCTCTTATAAGATCGGAACTGGTCCTGCATTACATCAAACTTCTGAAAGAACAGTTTGGTAAAGAACATCACATACACCTATACACTTCGATCGCACCTGACAGAAATTTACTAAAAGACCTTTCAGAAGCAGGACTGGATGAGATCCGGTTCCACCCGCCACAACATTTGTGGAAGAAGCTTAAAGGATCTGAATTTGAGCGTGCAATCGAGGATTCCATTGAACTTGGCATGGAAGCAGGGATGGAAATACCCTCCATAGAAGGAGCTAGTGATGTAAGGGATGTTGTAATAGGAACAGGTTGTTTCCTGAACCTCAACGAGCTCGAATTCGCAGATACGAATGCAATTGCTATGAAAGAGAGGAACTTCCTGCTTAAGAACGACATGAGCAACGCTGTGGAAGGATCGGAAGAATATGCGATCGAACTTGCAGACAAAGTTCCAAAGATACATTTTTGTTCATCAAGATATAAAGATGCAGGACAACTGCGTGAACGTCTGCTCAGGATAGCCAGAAAGACAGCGCGACAGATCGATGAGATAACGGAGGAAGGGACCATTGTTTATGGATCCATTGAAGGTGCTGATACTGAAGGGATAATTGAAGTATTACATCAGTTCGAACTATCTGATGACCTGTTCGAAGTAAAGGACAAAACTATAGAGTTACCCTGGTGGCTCATTGAGGACATGGCAGAAGAATTAAAAGACGAAGGATTTGTTCCATCGATCATTGAGAGATATCCTTTTGAGAACGGACTGGTCGTTGAGGTAATCCCACTCTGATACCAACATTTATAAGGATTAATGTTGTAGTGGAAACGCGTTCTGTATCATAAAACAAATAAATTAGCATAACTTTATAAATAGAAATTACATAGATTAAATGAGGTGTTTGTGCTGGAGACTATTGAAGACCGGGTTAAAGCAAGGCTTATTAAATATTTAGGCCGTGACGATACAGGTATACGTGAAGATGTTTTGAAACTCTTCCTGGAAGGAGGAACCTTCACTACAGGCGATGTCTACAAACATCTTAACGAGAAAAAATTTGATGTGAGTTACAGAGGTGTTTCAGCAATGGTTGGTCTCATGAACACAAGACTTGGTATACTCAGTATAGACGTTACCGGTGATCATAACATATACCTGCTAAAAGAAGACTATAAACCTATAGTTAAAGCAGTTCTTGACAACTATTGAACATCCACAGGATGTTACTCAATCTCTTTTACTAGTTCATTGGGTGGAATCTTCATGATGAGATCCATACTGAACCTTTTCTATGAAACATATGAAAGATCCCTTTCAAGAGATGTTAAAAACGGCTCTGTTCCTGAACACATCGCCATAATTATGGATGGAAACCGCAGGTTTGCCAACAAACTTGGGAAAAAGACAAATTACGGACACTCAAGAGGAGCCGATATAACCGAACAGGTTATAGAATGGTCATATGAGATCGGTGTTAAGGAACTTACTATTTATGCATTTTCTACAGAGAACTTCAATCGTTCCACCGATGAAACCGTGCAACTGTTTGAGCTTATTAGAAAGAAGTTTGACCACATGCGAGAGAGCGAGCGCACACATGAAAAAAAGATAAGAGTGCGTGTGATAGGAGACCGAAACCTCCTGCCAGAAGACCTTCAGGAAGCCGCTGAAAGAATAGAAAAAGCGACAAAGGATTATAACAAATTCAACCTGAACGTTGCCCTTGCATACGGCGGAAGACAGGATATCGTACAGGCAGTCAGGAAAATGGCAGATAAAATAGTGAAGCATCAACTATTGTTAGAAGATATTAATGAAACCACAATTGGCGATCATTTTTATCCTTCAGAAGGAGCGGCCGTATCTAATGTTGACCTTATAATACGCACAGGAGGAAATGAAAGAATCTCAAATTTCCTGCCATGGCAGGCCAACGGAAATGAATGTGCCGCATACTTCTGTGCACCATTCTGGCCGGAGTTTCGCAAGATCGACTTCTTACGCTCAATTCGCACCTATCAGGCACGCCTGGCTGAACAGAAAATGAAGGAAAATCATCGAACAACACATTTTCTTAAGAAGGTACGGAAAACGAGTAAAGATCAATATTGATCATTCCACAAATTAGAATAGAGTAATGATAACTAAACCAAAATAAACACATCATTCAAAAGAAAACAATTGAAAAAAGAGGGCCGCAGCGAAAGCAAACTATCCTGACGGGATGGAGGAACTACGGCCAGTGCTTATAAGAACTCATTTGTGGGCTCTTACGAATTCTTCGAATTGTTCATAGTATCTTGCTCTGTTTACCAGTTCTGTAAAGAAATCATCCATATATTTCACCTCAATTACCAGTACTACTTTTGAATATATTAAGGACTGCCAAGCGGGGTGAAAGTATTCTGCCGTTTTCTATGGCAGCGCCGGACTGGGAGTTCTACGTTTATTCAGAAAAAGGAAGAGAGAACTTCGATGAATATGAGGAAGCACTGGAACATGCCCTCAAATTAAGGGAGGATACCGTTCGGAAATACATGAAAGATGCTGATCTTGACCCGGATTCCATGAAGATCGACATCAAGAAGGATGAAGTTATCCTTGAAGGATCCGATACGCTGGTAGAAACGAAGATCGTTGTTTTTGGTGTAGCAGAACATATTGAAGAAGATAATTAATAAATTAGCAAACCAGAGAGATGCTTTTGCATCCTCACTCTTTTTTTATTTAAATTTTTCATTGGTTGATCATCAGTTATAGGCGTGATCAATCACAGATACATCAATTGTCAGTTACCATCAAGTAATAGATGTAAGCAGTTCATAGATACTGCCAACTAGAAGCGATAATTATTGAAAAATAATAAAATGGTGCGGGAGGTGTGATTCGAACACACGAACTCCTACGAGACTAGGCCCTCAACCTAGCGCCTTTGGCCTGGCTGGGCAACCCCCGCAAATGGAATTTTCTGAACTTAAATATAAAGTAAAAAGGAAACCAAGATTTCCTATTTACAATGTGCTCAGGATGTTTTGCATCTCAGAGGCTTTTCCCTTAATGGTATTCACTGCATTTAAGATTAACTGTTGAGCGGAGTATGAACCATCAGACTCCATTGTGAAAATGAAAGATCTTTCATCCACACCAACAGTAATAGCATCTATATCACATGAATCCTGACATAATCTGCACAATGAACACTTGAGAAGATCATCCTTGGAGATCTCAGCAGTCTCTTCACCGAGCTGAATTATGTTTCTTGGGCATGCATTGACGCATATGCCGCATCTGTCACATCCCTCAAAGGTTATAACTGGCATGTTCTTATAGCCGCAAGCAACGCCTGCCTGCCATTTTGCATGCTCATTTCCATAACCCATGTGAGCAATTGCCTCAAGTACAACCTTCTGGCCGGTCCTGAGATCAATTATAGGAATGTTCTTGTCTGCTGGCTGTACGTTAGGATCAGATGAGACAATGTCACCAGAATGAACGATGACCTGCTCCTCTTCACCTGCTTCGGCGCTGAGAGTCAGAGAGACAGTACATGCAGGACAGCCACTACCTTCACAGGTACACTTATCCTGCGGCACAAAGTCCTCAAGACTGGATGTGAGGGGGATCAAACCCAACCTCAATGCCAGCTGCTCATCATACAGAACAGAAGTATTATTATAGATATTCACGTCATCGATCGCTAGCGTCGGTACATCGGCAAGCATTGCCCTACGGACACCATTTGCAAAAGCTGCAGTTGTGCCTGATAAAATGAACTTTGCTGACCTATCGGATAACTCAAGTATATCTATTTCCATTGGAAAACCTCTGTTCTTTGTGATTATACACGCCTTCCGCCTTTTGGACGAGTTCCATCATGGGGTACTGGTGTAACGTCTTCGATCCTTCCGATCCTGACGCCTGCTCTTGCAAATGCCCTGATCGCGGCCTGTGCGCCTGGACCCGGACTTCTCTGCTTGTTTCCTCCAGGTGCCCTTACTTTGATGTGAACACCCTCGATACCCTTGTCTTTAAGAGTATCTGCAAGCTGGCTTGCCATCTGCATAGCAGTGTATGGGGAGCTTTCGTCCCTTGCTGCCTTTACAACCATTCCACCAGAGGATTTTGCGATGGTTTCTGCACCGGTGAGATCTGTCACGGTGATAATTGTGTTGTTAAATGAACATTTGATGTTTGCAACACCCCAGATTCCGTTTGCCATATTTTACTCCTCCTTATTCCTCTACGAGTGATGATGCGATCTGTGCAGGTCTTTCAGGGTGAGCTTCCTTGGAAATAGGAGACTTACCATAGTAGTCTATTGCCATTTCCTGAGCCTTTGAGACCATCATACCAGGTACAGTTACCCTCTTTCCATCTATAGAGATGTGACCGTGGGTAATGAACTGCCTTGCCTGACGTGCAGTGCGGGCAAGTCCAAGTCTGTGGACCTGTGTCTGAAGCCTGCGCTCCAGAATAGCCTCGGTCTGAAGACCAAGAATATCATCAATGCTGGAATCAGATTTCAGAATTGAGTATCTGATAAGTTTTGCAAGGATCTGATCTGCTTCGGTCTTTGCATGGCCTGTAAGATCGGATTCTGCAGATTCAGCAAGAAGACGCCTTGCATCTGCCCTGAACCTTCTCAGAATACTGTGTGATTTCCAAAGTTCCCTCTTGTTACGGAGACCATACTTCTTGACGAGCTCAACCTCACTTGCCATCCTTGCAGCCTGCCAAGGATGTTTTGGTGTATCATAAGATTTTGTGCTTTTACCAGGATATACCATATTGCATCACCTTCATTTCTTCTTCCTTACACCAATAGTGCTACCACGTCTTCCAGTGGACTTGGTTCTCTGTCCTCTGACCTTAAGACCTCTCTCATGTCTGAGACCACGGTATGCGCGTGCCTTCTTAAGGTTGTTAAGATCTTCTTTCAGGGTCATAATGATGTCCTGACCAAGAAGGTGCTTGTCGTCCCCGGTTGTTGGATCTCGCTGCCTGTTGAGCATCCATACAGGAAGGTGCTGCTCGAACTGTGCAATTGCAGTATCAAGTTTTTCAACGTCCTCATCAGGGAGGTAACCGATCACTGCATTTGGATCGACACCAGTACTATCTACAATAACACGAGAGGCTCTTAACCCGATACCACGGATACCGGTCAATGCGTACTTAACCCGCTGGCTTCCCTGCAGGTCAGTATTCATTATACGAACCAGATGTCTAATTTCTTCGTCTGCCATATAATATCCTCCTTAAGGGTGTAAACAACACCCCGTAGCCTCGGAACACATTGGTTCCGACACAGCCATGTGGCTTTTTAAATTTTTATAAACTCAAAAGCGACTCCGCTGAATATACCATTTCTGGTATATAACAGTATTTATTACAATTCTTTGGCATGTTCAGCAAGAACAATTCATACCAAACTATACCAGAATATGATTAACAAATAACAATATCATATATATCCATGTCGAACCCAAAAATAGAATCCAGTAAAAATTCCAACATATAATCTCCCGTGGAAAGAAGTTCAGGTCCCAAATTCAAGATATTTCCCAAATGATATATGTTCAGTTACGGCAAGAAGAGCACCTGCAATAATGAACATGCAACCAACTATCGTCTCGGCAAATATCGCATTATGAAGAATAGTATAATCAAAAAAGATACCACTTACCGGTTCCAGCATTGCAAGTATGCTGGCAGCCTGGGTCCGAACCCGTGAAAGCCCGTTGAAATACAGGACACCACTGATACTTGTGTTCACCAAGCCGAAAAGCAGGAGCATCAGAAAATTATCCCTAAGTATCGGAATAGACACCGTGGGGGCAAATGGAATAAGCACAACGACACAGAAGGCAGTTGCCCAGAAAAACTGTGAAAAGCCGGAATACTCATCCCTGACATAACGGGCGGTCATGATAATGCAACTGAAAGAGATTCCCGACAGAATACCAGCCAAAATCCCGATAAAATGAATATCCCCGACACCAGAGCGAATAAACGTTGCAGGATCCACAATAAGGAATATCCCAATCATGGACAGGACCAGTCCGGCAAGACCAGACCGTGTCAGCTTCTCCTTGAGTACGATCGGAGACAATAAGGTCACATACATAGGTGCAGTATATAGTAGAAGTATTGCTATTGAAAGCCCGGAATAAATAATACATGTGAAATAGAAAGATATGGTCATAAGCTTGAAAACACCAAGAAGCAGAAGATGACGCCTTTTTCCACCCAATCTTAGGATACTTGTTTTTCCGGTAAGGTAGAGATAGCCCAGCATGAACACTATACCTATCAAAAGTTTGTAGAATATAATCGGCAGAGTACCCATATCATGAATGAAAGCTAGAAAGACTCCCACCATGCCATATATTATGCACCCGGAGGTAATCTCCAGATAACCCCTTATCGGTGCTGAACCCATGGTCGTTCATATAGAATACACACTATATAGAACATCGCCAGTATCACCAGTATGGATAAATACAACATATGATAATTTATTGAATATAGGTGAATGATATGGATATAGGATTACTATTCCCGGGATTTGGCATCTCACATTTGTTTGCAGCTTTATTTTTCTACATATACTTCGCCTATTCATTACAGGTTATCGCTGCAAAAACACAGACAGCAAAAGTATGGATGGCATGGATACCGATACTGAACCTTCTACTTATGGTACGAATATGCAGACTATCAGGTATAGCCCTGATACCATTTTTCATACCTTTCATAAACATCATTTATGCTGCCTATATCTGGGGAGAGATCGCATTCGCCGTCAACAAGTCACGATGGTTGGGACTTGTCATACTAGTACCAGTTCTTAACCTTGGGTTACCCGGATATCTTGCCTTTTTCGAGTATTGAACCGGAGGAAATCCTGCCCCATGGAAAGGAACGTAAAGGCTGTCCTTTTTGATATGGACAACACCCTGTTTGATTTTCTTGAAGCAAAGCTTACTGCATTCAAAAAGATGGTCGAGTACCTCGGCGAAGGGGACCCGGAAACCATTCTAGAGTATTTCCTGCGAGGCACACCCGTTTTTGAAGACCTTGAAAATATCAAGGACTACCTTCAGGACAATGAACTTTACTCCAAAGACAATTATGATATTTGCTGCAGGATCTACGAAACCATAAAGCTGGAAGCTCTCGTGCTGTACCCCGGAGTGATACATACCCTTGAAGTCCTTAAAGAAGAACGCATTTCCCTGGCACTGGTCACAGATGCCCATTCCCACAATGCCACTAAAAGACTTGAAAGGATGAAAATAATAGAATATTTTGACCTCATTGTGACCAACGACATGACATGTGCCAAAAAACCTGACCATAAAGTCTTCCATTTTGCACTTGACCTTTTGAAAGTCAAACCATCACAGGCAGTTTTTGTAGGAGATAGTCTCAGAAGAGATATCGAACCTGCAAGACAGATCGGAATGTTAACTGCTTACGCTGCCTATGGAGATCGTCTGCACTATTCAAATGAGGTTGAAGCAGACATCATATTGTCAGGAATTACGGATGTCCTGGACTTTGTCCTCATAAATAAAAAAAGCAAGGAGAATATCCTTTAATTCTCCTTTTAATTAAATATCAAATAGCTTTGATCTTACCAAATTGTGCCTCATAAACCCCAACTGCATTTGGAGCACCTTGCAACAGCTTTCTGATCCTGTTGTAAACACTTGGAACTTTCTCTGCATCAAGACTTTCAAGTATCTCTGCAAGTATTGAGACCAACAGCAAATGATATTCGTCTTCCATCAGGTCGATGTTAGCAAATATATTGAGAAGATTTGTAGTGCTGTATTCATTAACCGCTGCAAGTTTGAGCAGAATGGACTGAAGAAGTTCACGTCCTGCTTCCGTCTGCAGGGATATCTTCCTGTTCCTTCCAAATCCACCATATAGAGCACGCTGATCATTGGACTGCTCAATGCGGAAAGACTCTGAAGCTTCGATTTTCCTCACAAGAGAAACAGCATCAGAACTACTGTTTCCTGCAACTATTGAAAGGAAAGCTTCCCATGCAACGAGGTTCTTCCTGGATTCTTCCATGAAATTCTCCAGGAATTCCATCTTATCCTCAGCAGAACTGTTGATGTAACAATCAAATGCCACAAGCCTGTCGCTTGCACATGATGCTTCAGCGAACTGCTTATTGCATAGCTGATGCACAAATGGAGTGTCAAGGGTAGCAAGGATCCGCAAAACAGTGTTCTTCACCTGACGTGCTTTGATCACACGAGCATGCTCTTCAAGCGTATCATCCTGTGGTATCGATACCTTCAGGTACTTATGGTAAAGATTCAGGAGGGATACGGTATTATTTCTTGCAATACCTTCAAGGATGCGCTTTTTCACATCATAGAGCATCTGGTAACGATGTGCCGATCTTTCATCTTCCACTGATTCAAAGATAGCAAGGAACTGGCCACCTACATCTTCCATCAAAACATCATCACGAATAAGGTCATTGAACAATTCGATGAACATCTCAGATACTTTTGCCTGAGGATCAGCCAGCAACCTCATTTTCTCCCTGTCCACAAGTGTGTAGTAGGCAATGAAACGGTTGATCATATCACTGTCCTTCCTTACCTGCAAAAGAAGTTCTTCATCAGAAACATCACGAATGACCTTTCCGTAGAAGGAATAGCCACGATTCACAGAAACGAATGCAGGAGCTTCAACGTTCTCTATGGAAATATTCGCATCCTCGGAACATATCCATTCGTTGATTTCCACAATATCATTTCCATCCTTATCAACCAGAAATGCAACAAAGGGGAATTCCCAATACTTTCCGCCCTCCGGAACTTCCTGATGGATATCTAATGTAAAGAACATACTATCCGAATCATAAGAAGTAACAATATGAACCATTGGGAATTTTGTCTGTGCCAGCCATGTCTCAGAAATTTCGGAAAAGTCCATTCCGGAAACTTCTTCCATAGTCTTCAACCAATCAGACCCTGTGGCATTTGAATGGCTGAACTTGTTATGATAGATATCAAGAGCACGTGCAAAATTATCCTTGCCCATAAGCGATTCCAGCATTCTTACGAATTCAGGAGCTTTTACATAAGTAACCGCTGTAATAAGGTCATTGGGATCATTGAACCCTTCAGGAACAATAGACATGGAAGCTGCACCACTATCAAGTGCAAAAGTACCAACTCCGGGTGCCAGAAGATCAAGAACGTTAGACAAACGACTGTAATTGTCTCCAAAGACAAATGCATGGAACTGATGCTCGATGTGAACGGTCACTGCCTCGTTGAGCCATATCTCGAACGGACTCCAGCCTGTGACCTCCGAACCGTTTATGTTATGATAATATTCATGGACCTTGACACGTACCATATACTCAAATGAAGGATCCGTAGTTTCCGGATATGGCATGATACGGTTGGTCGTGATGGTAGTATTGCCAACATTCTCCATACCGCCAAAATCGGAGTTTTGCATACCGATCTCACGATAGACAGTACCTGTGTATTTGTACCCCATCGTAAGCGAGTTGTCGAGTTTTTTCAGCTCATCCCGTAAGAATGCCAGATCATCGGACTTCCCTTCGGACTTAAGAGCATCGCGGACCCGGATCAGATCATAGATCTCCTTCCTTTTATCAATGTTAGTATACTGCTCAGGACCTGTGAAAAGATAGGTCCACATCACTGAATCATAGAGTACATCAAGTGCCTTTTCTGCCGGATAAACATCCGATTCCGGCGGGACCAGTAGCTCAAGGTCGAAAGTATGACCATCAGGATACTCGAACTCCCTTGTAAATGTCCGGTAGGTTCCAACCCCGAGGAAGAAAAGGTAAGTTGCCATTGGTGTGACGGAATTATCGTAGACGATCTTAGCCCTGCCATTACCTACGGAATGTTTATCCTCCACAACATCACCATTAGTTATGAGATTGGTATATCGCTCGTCTGCAATGATAGTGGTTGTGTAAGTACATTTAGCGGTCATGTCATCAATGCATGGAACGATACGCTGAAATCCCCACTGCTGGCACTGTGTTATCTGCTGTGGCGGTGCCCCTGCAGGAGTCTCGTCATAATAAAGGCCTTCAAGAATGTTCCAGGTCGGCTTGCATATCGTTTCCGTGTTGATCAAAAGTTCTGTGTCCGCAGGAATTTGACAACCAAATTCAATAGAAAGGATGTGGTCATCTGTCCTGTAGTCATAGGACACATCATGATCTTTACAGCTAACTTTTTTTATGTCAAGATCACGACAATTAAGATCAAGTGATGATATCGGTTCCCCCAGGGTCCTTACCTTGAGATCCGAAGTCACATAAGTGTGATCATCATAAACATCGAACAAAAGGTCCATATGAATGACCTTTACTGTCAGTTCTCCAAAATCCTCTGGATAATACTTGTAAATACGTTCCATTCTTTCACACCTAGTTTTCTAAAGTATTGTTAGCTTAAACAGTTTTCTAAAAGAAGATAAAATAAAGGTGATTGATATGGAGAGGATGAAGCCGAGAGAAGACAAAAACGAATGAGATTTCGCCATTGATTTATAATATGGTACAAGAACATTAAGTCAACGGAAATATTTCACAGCATGATGAAATTGTAAACAATCATAAGGTGATCAAATGACAAACCAGAAGAAAATACTCATGGTAATAGCACAGGAAAATTTCAGGGACGAGGAATTCTTTGAACCAAAGGAAGTTTTTGAGAAAAATGATGCAAAGGTCACCGTTGCCAGCAACACAACAAAGAAGGCAAAAGGAATACTCGGAGGAAAGGTTAAACCAGACCTTAGCATATCTGACGTGAACATCGACGAATATGATGCCATATCCATTACCGGCGGCGGAGGTGCCAAACAATATCTGTGGAACAACAAGGAACTACAGGATATTGTTAGAAAAGCATATGAGAAAGGTAAGGTCGTCGCTGCAATATGTATATCACCAGTCGTACTCGCAAATGCCGGCATTCTTGAAGGAAAAAAAAGTACAGTCTTCAAGAATGATGAGACCGTCAGCATACTCAAAGAAAAAGGAGCCAAGCACAAAGATAAAGGTGTGATCTCAGATGGAAAGATCGTTACCGGAAGAGATCCGAAAAGTGCTACGGAATATGGAAAAGCGGTTCTTAAAGCTTTCAATTAAAAAAGAAAAGATAGGCAAGAGGGAAAGACATCAATCCCTCTTTATTAAAAAGGCGACTGTAGCAAAGATCATTACTACAACTAATCCACCGAGTGTGGGTATTTTATCTGCATCATCACTTGTACCTGAACTTTTCTCAATCACTAAATTAAAGTTATCTTCTGCCATGTCAAGATCATCCCGGGTGCGAACCATGTTATGTATCCCAAGGCTGCCATCATTTTCAACTTCTGTGAGATAGAAAAGCCCATTGTTATAGTTGGCAAGCTGTGGTGCATAAGCATCCGTTCCATTGACACTTTCAAGAGCGATATTTGCATCTTCTTTTAATGAATTGAGATCAGAGATTCTTTGGGAAATCGACCCCTGATTTTCCTCGACCAGGGATGATAACGAGTCCTGATGGCACACATAACAGCCATTGGATGCATTAGAGTCTGAAAGCGCCACTGCGTCAAAATCAAAGTCATGACCTGTTGTTACTTCACCATCCAAAGGGACCATTGACATATGGCAGTCGACACAACCTATTACCGTAGGGTGAGTTCCATCAACATATCCCGAAGTACTGACCATTTCCCACTGCGAATGCCTGACAACCGGTGTGTTACCATCTGCAACCACGCCTTCCGTGTTGTGACAATTAGAACAAAGAAGTGTACTATCCTCCACCCTCAAGAAACCCTCATGAGGATCATGGCAGGCAACACATGCGATTGCCCATTCCGTTACTTCAAGGTCATGAGCAGCTTCCTCGTTCAGCATATACACATCTGCTTCTTCAAGGTTCAGTATTGCACCATCAGTACTCTTGCAGACTACACAGGAAACATCTGAATGCAACACATATGGTTCTGCGATCTCCGTCGGTTCGGAGTGACTTGCCATTGCTTTCATGTCGAAGTCATCGTCTGAAAACTCATCCCACTCACCAAAAATGGCAACATGGCAATCCCCGCACAGCTCTGAAGAGAGATTACTCTCCGGAACTGCATCCGAAGGGTTCGAGATATGATCTTCAAACCCGCTTTCAGGAGGAGTATGACATAGTCCACATCCGGCAAGACCAAAATCATGAGGAGAACTGCCCAGTTCATAAGAACTTTTCTGATGGCAATCACTACAATCAGCATCTATTTCTACACTTTCATGAGGCGATGAACTCCACATATCGTAATACTCCTGATGACAATCCGCACATTCATCAAAGTCTACCGCTATACACACAGTCGTAAATAAAATTAAAACTGATGAAAATATTACTATTGTTTTTGTTACGTCCCCCAACATACCTATCACATAGAATAATGTGAGTTTTTGGGATATATATATTTCCGAAAAAAAATCGGATGAAATTAAATATAAATGGAGATATAGAATTGAATAACAATCACAAAAAATATTAGAGCGCCGAGGGGGAGATTCGAACTCCCGAGGGGACAGGCCCCACAAGCTTTCCAGGCTTGCGCCCTACCACTAGACTACCTCGGCAAAAAAGCCGTATTCGTGCTGACTGGCGTTTATTTAGCCTTCCAGCATCTGGGATAAATAGCGGCATCCATTATTACTCTTTCGGTGATGCAGGATATTCCGTGATCATTATTTAATAGTTCATCAGAATCCATGGATGCCTTACATAGTGCCACAGCTTCCCCTTTTAATGTGAATAACGCGATCTTGTCATCCTTTTTGATGTTCTTGCTGAAAGAAACTATACCTGAAACTGCAAGGTATGCACCCCTGCAAACCGCATCTACGGCAGTATCACGGATAATAATGCGAGGCAGATGAGACAATCCATCTTCCATTGGAAGTATCAACTTTCGAAGTTCTGTCTCGTCATTGTCCTCCTGCCAGAAAACACAAGCATCTTTGAGATCATAAAGGGTTACCAGAGTATCTTCCCTGAACGGACCTGTGCCAGTCCTGCGTAGTTGTTTCATATTAGCACCACACCCCAGTATGAGACCAATATCATGACAGAGTTTGCGCATATATGTTCCTGCCTCACATCCGACCCTCATGAGCACTTCCCTGCCGTCGATCTCGAGAACATCAAGATAATAGATATTCCGGATTCGCAACTGCCTCTTGACAGCAGAGATAATAGGCGGGGTCTGGTAAATGGGACCGTTGAAGTCCTTACACACACGCCTGATCTTTATTTCAGGAACGTCATTGTGAAGGTGCATGAGACATATGTACTCCTTGCCTGAAAGGCGCAGGGCTGAAACTGCTTTAGTAGCCTTCCCAAGCATCACCGGAAGCACACCTGTAACACCAGGGTCAAGTGAACCGGAGTGACCAGCTTTGCTTACACCAAGCATATCCCTTACCCATGCTGTTACCTCATGACTGGTAGGACCAACAGGTTTGTCGAGGTTCACTACACCCAGATTAATATAATCAAGAATAGGACGATCTTCAGGCTTGCAACCGTATGCAGCATTCGTGGTTGCATGTGCCTTTACGACCATCATGTCCACGTCTTTAGAAATTATTGATGAAACCATAGCAGTACCTGCAAATTATTTATTAAAATCCGCCACAGCCATCGATGGCCTGTATGAGAATGTCTGTGATCGCAAATTGGTCCCAGCGACTGGAATCAATAACTATATCGTAAATAGAAAGATCGTTGATATCAATTGAATGTATCTCTTTGTAACGTATTGCTTCTGAAGCTTCACGTTCCACAGTTTCCCCCAGACGGACATCAAATGATGAGCCTTCTCGTTCAACTATCCTCCTGACACGCACTTCTATTGGAGCTTTAACCCATAACTTCAGAGCATTTTTAGCCATATGACCTGCAAGTCGACCTTCAAGAATAAGCCCATCAGAGCTGTTAGCAATCTCAGATTGCCTTTTGTCGATCTCGATGTCAATGGATGGATCAGACTCTGCAAGATTGCCAAACTCTGCAAGTGTCATTTCACGTTCTTTTGCAAGACCTCTGAAAACATCACCTGCGGAGATCAGATCCACACCATAATGTTCTGCCAGTAGTTTACCCACAGTTGTGGTCCCACTGCCCGGCAGTCCACTAATAGTTAAAAGCATGCTTAGACGCCACCAATATCCAGTGCTTTACGCACCACCTGACTGATAGCCAGTGATGTAATGAAGTACCAGAATATCCAGTACTGGATCGGCCCCAGAACAGTAGTCACAAGCTCCTGCTCCCCCCAGAATGGGAACACTAGTGAAGCACCCGGATGGAGGCTAATGTAGTGGTATGCCCACATGAAAAGAGGCAGAGAGATGATACTGATATATGCCATTGGTTTGAACTGCTGCTTTGACATCTCCATCTGGTCAGACATCATATCAGCACGCTGCTCTTCTAATTTTTTGACCATATAGGTATTCTGCGAGAGCTGGGCCTCACGGAACTCCTTCTGGAAGGACTTCATGCGCTCCTGTGTGTTGCGCATAAGTTGCCAGTTAATAGTATATTTCTGAATAAGTGATGCATACAAAGCAGTGATCGCTGCCATGATAAACAACATTATGTGGAAGTTGCCATCACCGACCATAGCACTTATAGGATCCATCAGGATACCAACGATAGCCCCAATGCCTTCCCTGCCCTCCTCACCGAGAACAAGAATGCCTATCATCAAAGAGATACCGACCGCCAGTACAAACCTTTCTGCTGTTTTCTTGAAATTTGAATCTGCCATGCATCATCACCTTCTATTAGTTTACTTGTACTGGTCAAGTACTTCGCAGATATCTGAAAATACCCTGCCGATCTCACCAGCTCCATCAATATTAACAAGGATACCTTTCTCCTTGTAATAATTGATAAGAGGCTGAGTCTTCTCCTTATAGGAATCGAGCCTTTGCCTGATAACATCTTCTTTGTCATCATCGCGCTGGTAGAGCTGTGCACCACATGCATCACATACACCCTCATTATTTGGAGGATTGAACTTGATGTGATAGCTTTCACCACAGTTACACATGTATCTTCCGCAAAGACGGGTTACAAGTTCCTCATCGATAACATCGATATTAAGGACGACTTCAAGAGGCATCTCGATATCATCAAGAATGCCTGACAAAGCATCTGCCTGAGGGATTGTCCTTGGATATCCGTCAAGAAGATATCCGGCCTTACAATCAGACTCTGTAAGGCGGTTCTTGATAATGCCAATCAACACTTCATCAGGCACAAGTTCGCCTTTATCCATGTATTCCTTGGCTTCACGTCCAAGTTCAGTACCATCACGTACATTTGCCCTCAAAATATCACCGGTAGAGATGTGAGGGATCTGATAATGCTTAGCCAGTTCCTTGGCCTGGGTGCCTTTTCCTGCACCCGGTGGACCAAATAACACAACATTCATTTAAATATCTCCATTTTCTCGTTTATTCTTGTCCGAAGAATGATCTGACCATTGGATGCATTTCCATCATCTGTTCAGATGCAATATCCTCATACAAACGATATACAATACTTACTGTAAGCAGTAACCCGGTACCCCCGGCACCACCAATAGTACCCAGCAAACTTGCCAGAAGTGTAAGTCCACCAATGAAAGCACCACCAATAATGGTTACCTTCGGGATGTATCGTAACATGACCTTCTCAATGCTTCCAACATTACGCCTGAAACCAGGGATCTGCATTCCTGAATTGAAAACTTTCTGTGCAGTAGGTTTGGCACCCATACCAGTAGTTTCGATCCAGAACAGAGCGAATATGATACCACCAACGATAAGGAACGTTGCATCAACGAGAACATGCAATCCTACCTGCCACATTGCAGGTACCGGAGCTCCATATCCTGTAAATGTTTCCCTTACAAGTGAAGGTATCCAATCATATGGACTGTTTATAGGTGCAAGATAGTACATCACCCCGTTGATAGGAGTGGAACCATAATATTCACCAAATATAGTAATACCACGTCCTGAAAGTAGCAGACCTATCATCTGTATGTTCGCCTGGAGAGCCCTTACAAGGATCATCGGAAGAACGGATGCATAGATAAGCTTTACAGGGAACCTTCCCCTTGCACCTCTTACAGCGCTGTGTGCCAGTGGGATCTCAATACGGGTACTCTCCACATATACGACCAACAGGAAGATTGCAACAGTACTCACAAGTGCCAGAATTCCACCCCTGATAAGCAGGAACATGGCTCCATCGCCTGTGAGAATGTAATCCAGTCCTACATTCTGAGCTATATAGATCCACTTTGGAAGTATTCCAATAGGAAGACCACCGGTATCGAGTCCCCAGTTGAACAGTCCGGTTACGATCTGCTGTGAAACACCAGCAACGATGAACAGTCCAACACCAGAACCAATTCCCCATTTTGACACGATCTCATCCATGAAAAGGATCAGCATGCCGCCGATACATATCTGGATGAATATAATGGCTGTAACAACCCCAAGACCCACACCGAGCGCTGATGCTACTCCTGCATCTGGCTGGATATAGCCTCCTACTATCTGTGGAAGAGCTTCAAGAACGATCATTACAAAGACCATGAATTTCTGTGCACCCTGGAAGAACGCCTGGTCTGCAGGATCGGACATGTTGAGCTTGATAACGTCAGCTCCCACCAGAAGCTGAAGGACAATCGATGCGGTAACAATAGGACCAATACCAAGAAGCATCAATGATCCGGATGCTCCGGCGAAGAACGCTCTGTATTGTTCAAACAGATCAATGGAATCACTTGAAAGACCAAACAGTGGTACATTTGCAAGAGCAAAGTAAAGTACCAGTATTCCAAGAGTCCACATTAATTTGTTTTTAAAATGCACATGCCCCTCTGGACTTGCAACGGCGGGCAATCTGTTAAAAAACGGTTCCAAACTCTCCCTGAGACTCATTAACTACACCTTTATTCGGATTGAAAGTCCATTAGACTTTCTTTAATCAAATTAATCAGCAGTAATAAAAACGCAACAAATATAAAAGTAATGTCTGAAAAGACATTACTCTTCGGTTTCTACGCAGGATCCACCTGCATTTTCGATCTTGTTCCGTGCAACTCCTGAGAAGTTGCTTGCTGTAACAACCATATTCTTTGTTACTTTTCCGGTACCAAGAACTTTTTCAATTTCGAGATCTGCAAGATTGATAGAATATGCACCAGCTTCAAGCTGTGCAAAACCATCTTCAACAAGCTGATCTGCAAGTTCGTCAAGTTCACCGACGTTCACAACTGAAACATCGCGGATCATCTTCAAAGGACGGGAGAAACCACGGCCGCTTCCACGGAGGTATCCACCCTGTAAAGCCCTTGTGAAGTGATGCTTATTTTCACCTGATCTACCACGTCCACCACGGTTACCTGCACCACGGCGATTTTTAGTAGTACCGCCACCACAGGTGCGTGAACCCCTGAACTTCTTTGTGTTGGTTTTGTTGCTCATAGTAACATCACCTCATCTTGTCCAAAAGTGTCTTTATGTCTTCACCATGGTTTCCAAGGACACCGCCCTGCTGAGCGGTCCTCTTGATACCAGCGTGACCCTTCCTTGGTGGGTGAAGCCTGAAAACCGGCTTCAGACCAGGAACATCATTGATCTTTGCATTTCCGCTGACAAGAGCTTCTGCGAATGTTTTGATGGAGTCGAAATCCGTGTTCTCCTTCACAAAAGCATCTGTCACACGTACATCGCCCTCGAGCCTGCCGCGCTTACCAATTATCTCTGCCAGAGTATCAGCATCGATAGTACCGTATGCAATGTAATCCTTTGCTTTCTGGATCATACCCTGGTTGTTAGGGTTGTCAGCAAGGAATACGCAGTGGTTGACCTTGTGAAGGCGGAGCATACCGAGGGTATCCTCGATCTCACCGCGAACATTTACCTGGCCTCTCATTCTGACTACTGCGAACATATTCAGTCCTCCGTCTCATCAAATACAATTGGCCTTCTTACAGTACCTGTGTTCATCAGAGCATTGTATGTTGCCTTTGCGAAGTTGAGAGTCGTCCTTGTCTGACCTTCTGTACGGGTCCATACGTCCTTGACACCTGCTTTTTCAAGCACTTTCTTTGCAGTGCCTCCAGCAGCAAGTCCAAGTCCACGTGGTGCAGGCTTCAATACTACAGTTACACTGCCTGCCTTTCCATTGACCTCGGAAGGAACGGTGTGTGGAAGTCCACAACCACATTCCCATGAACCGCATCCACGTTTGATACGTGTGATGTTGATCTTTGCATTGTCAATAGCTTTTCTGATAGCAGGTCCTACCTGTACATCTTTTGCCTGACCAAGTCCAACAAAACCATCGCCATTTCCAACGATAACGGTTGCCCTGAACTTGACACGTCTTCCGGAGTCGGTCATCCTCTGAACCATGTTGATATCGAGAACTTCGTCCTCCAGATCAGGTAATAATATATCAACGATTTTTGATTCCCTTATAGGAAGACCGGAATCCATGGCTTCATCCATGGAAGTAACCTGTCCTTCTGAAACAAGCGTACCAAGCCTTGTCTTGGGTACCCATTCCTCATTATATTCATATGCCATATAACCACACCTTAACTGAACTCTGCAAGGATCTTTTCCTTCACTGCTTCGAACACTTCCGGCAGATTGGATCCTTCCATATATTCTGCAACGTGTTCTCCTCTTATACGCTCATCAGATGGGAATACTGAAGAATTGTGAGGCACATCCAGTCCTGCATCAACAACACCTTTGAGTGCTGCATATACACGACATCCTGGCGATGATGCCTGAATTCCGATATCCAGTACACCGCTCTCATAGCCTTCCTTAAGTGCCCTGTATCCGAACAAGAGACCTGTAAGGTATGCTGCGGTTGTGTTACCGGTTGCTCCCACGTATCCATATTTCCCAAGCTCAGTAGAGATAGCTGACGTTAATGTCATATCTCCCTTTGCATCTGGTGCCACAAGTTGCAACTGCATGTGCCTTGCGCTCTTACGCACAACCACACGATCCTCTTTTGACAGAAGTAACCTGAGTCTCTGGTGATAATCTGTACGCCCTTCCCTTCGTCGCCTGAACGGGACTTTATAACGGGCTCCTGTAGCCATATTAGATCCTCCACATCAACTTAACATGTAAATTTGTCTTCATTGTCTATTCCTCAGGCTCATTCTGTCTTCTTAATATTAAGATGCGCTTCCATATGAGCTAAGTTCCTATACTCGCCACCCTTTGCTTTACGGTAGACCTTGCAGTATGTGGACTTATCAAGTGCACCCTCTGCACGAAGCTCCTTGAGCCTCCTTCTGAGAGCACGGATCTTTTTCATCCACTGCTCTTTCCTTGGGTTACGTGCACCCTTTCTACCTTTACGGGAACCATGACCCTTGCGGTGGCCGTATTTACGCTTTGCATCCCTTTGTCTTGCGCGTCCGCGGCTAACACCCTTTACAAGCTCTGCTTTTATGCTTCCGCCTGCGATCAGACCACGGATATCTTCCCTTGTAATAGCAACTGCTATTTCAGCAGAAGCTTCAGGATCTAACCAGACCTTGTGCACTCCGCATCCCAGGACCTTTGCTGCAAGTTTTTTCTGGTTTGTGAGATCAGTCATCTTACTCACTCCTGGTAGGGTTCAATATCTTAATACCCATTTCAGTTGCTTTTGCTTCGATGATTGCTTTCTTCCTTGCACCAACGGTTCTTGCGATCCTTATAGCTTCGAGGGAAGCATCAACGTCATCAACGTCTTTAACAGTGTTCACAAGGACTTCTGCATACCCGGATGGGTGAAGACCTTTTACTGCTACAGGACTGCCATATCCTGCCTGTGCAAGAGCACCTTTTGCGGCAATATGCCTGCGCTGCTTGCCCTGAAGACCCCTTGGTCTTCTCCAGTTGGAATCCAGACGCTTGTACTTGTGTGAATCAGTCCTCTTGAATGCAGGTTTCTTAGCCTTCTGGACTTTCCTGACTTTAAAAAGTCTCTTGGACTCATCATCAAGTGCAAGTTCGGTGGTCACTGCTTCTTTCATGTTAGTTTCATTAACTGTATCTTCCATTCAGATCACCTACACTTCTCTCTCATACCCTCTTCTCAACGATGTATATACCATCCTGGAACACACGTGGATCAAAGCGCTTGATCTTTGTCTTCTGCTCGATGTTAGCAGCAGTCTGACCGACATCTTCCTTGTTGATACCGGAGACAATGACTTCGTCACCACTTGCTTTTACAGTTGTCTCACCAAGGATATTGGAAACCCTGGATTTCTTCTCACCAAGGAAGTTACTGATGACAAACTGCTTTCCTTCGACCTTAAGCTGCATTGGAAAGTGAGAGTAGACCACTTTCATGTGGTACTCAAATCCATCTACAACTCCCTTCATCATATTATTGATGTGGGAAGAAAGCGTTCCGACCATTGCTTTCTGTTTTTTCCTCGATGATGGAGAGTCAACGACCACTTCTGAGCCGTTCACTTCAATGTTTACACCTGGATACCACACGAATCTTGTGTTGGTACCTTTGGGCCCTGAAGCGGACAGAACGTTATTTTCTAACGTTACTGTCACACCTTCAGGAATCGAGATTATTTTTTTGATTTCTTTTGCCATATCATCTCACCCTTAAATTAGTACACAAATGATAATAACTGGCCACCAACGTTATTCTCACGAGCCTCATACTGGGAAATTACTCCCTTAGGGGTTGTAAGGATCAGAACACCAAAGTTCTTTGCAGGAAGGAACTGTTTCTCCCATTTCTCGAACTCGGTTGCCCCGACTGAATAACGTGGCTTGATAGCTCCACACTTGTTAATACGTCCAATAAGTTCTACTGTATATACTCCAGCCTTACCATCTTCCACAAACTCGAACTCACCGATATATCCACGGTCCTTCATGACCTTAAGGACATTTCCTATGAGTTTTGATGCGGGCTTGATAGTGCAGGAATCTTTACCAACAGCTTCAGCGTTCTTGATCATAGATAACGCGTCAGCAAGAGGATCTAATAATACCATACCTGATCACCTCATGTATATTTTTCAAATCCCATATCATGGGCAATTTCCCTGAAACAATGCCTGCAAAGGTAGATACCATACTTGCGTACCAGACCCTGCTTTCTGCCGCATCTTTTACACTCGTTTGCGCCTCTTCCAAAGTTCTTCTCTGTCTGAGTCATTATTCTACCTCCACACCATAATTTTCCTTAAAGAAAGATATCGTATCCTCTTTTGAGATCTTGTGGGAAGTTGGTATCTTTCGCTTCATGACCCTTCTTTTGTTTACCCTGTAACCAGGACGGTTTACAACCACATTGATATCCATTCCAAAGATACCGATGTTAGGATCGTACCTCATATCAGGATAATCAGTGTGTTCTTCAACACCAAAGGAAACGTTACCATAGTCATCGAACTGGGATGCACGGAGTGTTTTCTCGATAATTTCCAGAGATGTTGTCAGGAAATCTTCTGCAGCGTCTCCACGGAGAGTTACCTTGCATCCGATAGGCTCGTTCTTTTTGATACTGAAAGCAGGCAAAGTTCTCTTTGCATAGCTTCTTATAACGGTCTGACCGGTAACAGCTTCAAGGATCCCTTCTGCATCTACAAGGTGCTGACCACTTTCTCCAACACCCATGTGGACGACCACTTTATCGACCTTAGGATCTCTCATTGAGTTACTCAATTGACTCACCACCTAAGCTGATCTCTGGCTCCTTCTCGCCTACTACGAAAACATAGTTCTCGATCGTCTCGAACTCGGTTTCACCGGAGATGGTCACTGTGTTGTACTTAGAACTCCTTACCTTGTTGATCCCTTTGATGGTGCCGATCTCTCCAGAGTGGCTTCCACCAACGATCATTGCAAGATTGCCTACTTCGTACTTGATGTGTTTCACGATCTCTTTGCCAGGAAGGGAAACTATGATTGAATCCTTTGTATTGTAATCGTTGGAACCATTAAGGTTTGTACCATCGTTCAGGTTCATCTGCACGTTTCCGCCCTTGATTACAGTCTTGTTTTCAATACGGCACAGTTTGTTTGCGCCCATACCCTCAAGCTTGTTCAGAACAAGCCTTCCCTTACCATCAAGCAATATAAGGTATTCTGCACTGTTCAATGGGATGCTAATTACATCCATCAAACCTACAGGGAACCTAAGATCTTTCCTTGCAACTCCGTCAACAAGGACCTTGCCTTCTGAAAGTACTCTCTTTGCTTCTGCCCGGTTGTCAACGACACCAAGCATGTCCCTAAGCACAACAGCAAGAGGAAGACTCTGTAATCTGTTATGAGGACCTGGTCTTGTGGATGTTATCCATTTGTTGGACTTCTTTGAGATCTGCCAGCTATTTGGGACAGATATTCTCTTTTGATGATTGCCCACTAGAATCACCTACCTCTAGATAATATTGATTCTCTGCGTTTATCGTTCAATTCCAGTGATGTTATCATCACATTTGAAGGATAGATCGGTCTTGGAACCTCTGTTCCATCTACCTTGCTAACAGAAACACCTTCAACTACGATGGTTCCGCTCTTCAAGGATAATGCTTCGACCTTTCCTTTAGTACCTGCATGGTCACCACGCATTACCACAACAGTGTCACCGATAATAACGCTTGCACTGCGACCAAACTTGCCGCGAAGCTCCTTTGAAAGAGGTGCAGCCATATATTTCTGCCTGATGTGGAGGGGTGCATTGTAACGTGCTTTCCTCTGTTTTCTTGGCTGATTTGATACCATAATTTAACACCTCATACGATCATGGATGCTGTTGTGCCGATCTTTGGGAATCTTTCTGCTGCTTCTCTTGCAACAGGACCTTTGATGTCGGTTCCCTTTGGGATACCTTTATCATCTACGATCACTACCGCGTTGTCTTCGAAACTTACTCTCAGACCATCCGGGCGGCGGAATTCCTTCTTTTGGCGTACAACGACTGCGTAAATGATCTGCTTGCGCATCTCAGGAGTACCCTTCTTTACAGATACGACACACATGTCGCCAATACCTGCCTTTGGCATCCTGTTCTTTACACCTCGGTACTTCTTGACTGAGATGATCTCTACAGTACGTGCACCAGTGTTATCAACACATTCGATCTTAGCGCCGGCATTCAGTGCGCGTGGGATCGTTGAACGAATACCCCTCACGCCTGCACCTCCGACTTAACGACTACATATGATTTGGTTTTACTGAGAGGGCGACATTCCGCGAACGTCACAATATCTCCAACCTTTGCATCGATGCATGGTGGATTGTGAGCGTGGATCTTTGATTGCCTCTTCTCATATCTCTGGTATTTGTTTATCAGCTTTTCACGCCTTTGTTGAATGACCACTGTCTTGTCCATCTTGTCGCTTACAACAGTACCGACGAGGATCTGTCCCCTTACGGAGAGGTTGCCGTGGAATGGACAATTAACGTCATCACATTCCTTGGACGGCTTAGGTACATCCAATCCAATATCTTTTGCCATGATTATTACCTCATGCGTATTTTCTTAAGATTCTTGACTCTATTCTCGGGTTGTGAGAGCAATAATTTCCCGTTTATCATAACACGTTGATCTTGATTAGCAGAATGGGATGGAATATGGAACATAAAAACAGTTCCTTTTTTAGGAACCATTTTCTCGTCCATGTTTTCCATCTCGATCACAAGCATATTGCGCGTCTCGTTGACCACTCTGCCTTTTATGTTATTTAGTGTGGGATTTGTTGACTCGATTATTTCCGTAACAAGCCCGATAAGCTCGTGGAAAATCAGATTAGAAGCCGATGCTCCCAAATCAGATCTCCTTCAGTTCGTTCTGGATCGTTTTGATCCTTGCAACTGTCCTTCTAAGCTCACCGACTCTACCGGGATTATCAGGAGCTCCACCTGCTGATGCAAGTGCGCGCTCACGGATAAGCTCACTTCGGATCTTCTCAAGTTCATCTACACGTTCGTGTGGGTTCATATCCCTTATTTCTTTTGTACGAAGAATTGCCATGATTAGCCCTCCCTGTGGACACGTGCCATTGGGTGCCAGTAGTCGTGACCTTCATGCTTGTGCTGCCATACATTGTTGACCTCACGGCGCTCTTCTCCATCAACTATCTCAATTGTAGCTTCTGACTCTTCTGCGGATTCAGCCACAGGTTCTTCTGCCACAACTTCTGCTTCTGAAGTTTCTTCGACTGCTGCTTCTACAGTTTCAGCTTCTACTTCTGTTGCTGCTTCAACAACTGTTTCTTCAGCCTCTACAGCTGCACCTTCAGCTTCTACAAGCTCTTCAATGCCTGCACTCTTTGCTTCTTCAGCAGGAGCAACGACACCAGATGCTGCAAGTTCCTCGGCAGTCTTCATTCTGTATGCGTCCGGAAGGACTGCATCAGGATGAATTATACGTACACTGCATCCAAGGGTACCAAGTTTCTTGACAGCAACAGCGAAACCGTCGTCGACAATATCTTCAGCAGGCTTTCCTGCATGCTTGATATAGCCGTTGACCATCTTCTCCACCCTTGACCTTGAACCGGTCAATTTTCCGGAGATGACGATCTCACAGCCAAGTGCACCAGCGTTCATGATAGCACGCATGGTGTTGTGACCGGCTTTCCTGAAATACCATCCTCTTTCGATGGAAGAAGCAAGTCTTGATGCCATCATCTGTGCATTCAGCTCAGGCCTCTTAACTTCCTGTGCATCGATCTGAGGGTTGTCCAGATCATATAACCTGTCTACATCACGGGTCAGTTTACGGATAACCTTTCCAGCCTTTCCGATAACCATACCTGGTTTCTCAGCATAGACTGTTATCTGGGTTCCCATTGGAGTACGGTTGATTTCCATACCACCATAACCAGCCCTGCTTAATTGTTTTGCAAAATATTCATCCATGGATGCCTTTACGTATCCATCCTGGACGAACTTTCTCTCTACAGCCATTAGCGCACCTCGCTTATGATCATCTCAATATTGACAGTTTCCGTGTTTTTCGGACTTGCCCTTCCGCGAGCCCTTGGCCTCATACCATGAATCACACGTCCACGCTTTGCTGCTGCATGTGCAATGTACATGTGATCTGCATTCAGACCCTTGTATTCTGCATTGCTCTCTGCGTTCTTGAGCAATTTAAGCATTTCAGATGCAACTTTCACAGGATAACGACCTGCTGCCATTGGCCCCTTTCTGTGACCAAGGCTGTCATTGTGCCTGCCAAAAGGTACTGCCTGCTTCAAAGAGACGACCTCTTCAAGATAGCGTTTTGCAGCTTTTGTTTTCATGCCTTTTACTGCTTTGCAGAGTTCACGTGATTTCTTAGGTGAGATATGAAGCTCTGAACCCATTGCTTTTGAACTGGTCTCTGGATCGAGATCCGTTGTATAGTTGATTCTTGCCATTCACATCACCTTACTTCAATGGTACGAACTTACTCGAACGTGTTGCACCGACACCAGCGCTTCCGTGTGAAACCCTGTTACGTGTTGGAGAGAACTCGCCGAATCTGTGCCCGATCATTTCAGGCATAATCTCTGTTGCTACGAACGTCTTACCATTGTAGACCTCAATGGTCCTACCGACCATTTCTGGATAAATGATCATGTTCCTGTAATGAGTTCGTACGTTTTCCTTACCGTCCTTGAACTGTTGCAGAATATCCTTCTGTTTGTCAGAAAGACCACGGCGTATAGACCTGCGTTCCTTTGCAGGCAGGAGTTCTGCAAATTCTTCAAAACTCAATTGCTGGAGCTTCTCAACCGTAAGACCACGGAATGTGAACTCTCCCTTTCGTTTTGGTAATCTTGATGTTGATTTCTTTGCCATGTATATTACCTCTTTGTTTAACGTTTTCCGGTCCTACGTGCTGCGATCTGACCAACCTTACGTCCTGGCGGTGCATTCCTGCTCACAGTAGTTGGTCTTCCTGGGTGCTTTCTGTTACCTCCACCGAACGGGTGATCGATAACGTTCATGGCAACTCCTGATACGCGTGGGTATTTTGCAGCCCTTGCTTTCATCTTGTGGTATTTCTTACCTGCTTTGAGGAATGGTCTGTCAACCCTTCCGCCACCAGCAACGATACCGATTGTTGCCCTGCATTTAGGACTGAACCATTTCAAGACACCGGATGGCATCCTTACAACGACCTTGGTAGCTTCACGGGAAACAAGTGTTGCATAAACACCTGATGCTCTTGCGAACTGACCGCCATCGTTTGGTTTTGACTCAATGTTGCATACAGGAATACCCTCAGGGATCTCTGCAAGAGGCAGAATGTTACCTGGTTTGACCTCTGCGGAAACACCACAGGCAATCTTCTCACCAACAGCAATTCCCTCTGGAGCAAGGATCAACTGTTCCTCACCATTCTCAAAGGCTACTTTGACAATAGGAGCTGACCTTGCAGGGTCATGTGTAATATCAATAACTGTACCATTGAGAACGCTCTCTTCATCCACACGTGGGTGTTTGAGTGCGGCTTTGTACTTGTGTGATGGAGCCCTGTATGTTGGACTTCCTCGACCTCTGTTTTGTGATATAAGTCTTTTAGCCATGTACCTTCACCTCACACCAAACCGATCCTTGTTGCGATCTCATGTGCAGCATCCGGTTCCTCGAATGTCACCAATGCTTTCTTTAAGCCTTTCATGGTGGTCATTGTGCGTACTGACTTTACAGAAAAGCCATACATCTTGACCACGTCATCTTCCACCTGCTTCTTGTTAGAGCGTGTGTCGACAACGAACTGAAGCTTATTATCATCCATAAGCATCATTGCTTTTTCAGTAATGAATGGATACTTAATAGCACTCATATGAACATACCCTCCATATTGGTTATTGCAGATTCAGTCCATATTGTAAGTCTGCCTGCATGGGTACCTGGTGCCAGAAGTTCTGCATTCAGGGAGTCTACTGTAGCAACATCGACACCTGAAAGATTGTTAGCTGCCTTACTGATAGGACTTGCATCCCCAGTAACGATCAAAACACTCTTTCTTGTCTTGTACTTTCGACCCCTGCGCTTACCTTTACCGGCCCTTATGTGTTTACCGTCCTTTGCGCGGATAACATCATCGTAGACACCAGCTGCCTGGAGGAAGCTGATTACGTCCTTTGTCTTCAAAAGATCTTCAATGGTGTTCTCTGCAACAAGAGGAACTTCTGCGTCGAATCTGTGTCCGCGTGCCTTTACAAGGTCAGCATCGATAGTTGCTGCAATTGCGGATCTGATAGCCAGACGCTTCTCTTTCTTGTTGATCTTCTCTGTACGGTCGGTCTCCGGCTTTGGAGGATGTGCACGCCTTCCGCCCACTGCCTGTGGGATTCTTGCGACACGGCTTCCATTGGATATCCTTGGAACCTGTGCAACACCTCTGCCTGATCCCCAGGAGTGTGCTGATGTTTCCATACCTGAATACTTCTTAGGACCATATGGCTGGAGTCTGTTAGCCTGTGCAGAAAGAACTGCTTTCTTGATAAGATCCGGCCTGAAAATCTCATTAAAGACTTCCGGCAATGCGATCTCGCCTTTAGCATTTCCTGATAAATCAATAATATTTGCTGTGGTCATTCACTTCACCCCTGCTTGGACTGTGTACTAATGTGAACGATCTGAGGTTCTCCCATGCTGGATACCTTTGATCTTGTTGGTTCCCTGAGTCTGATCAGTCTCTTTGATGGACCTGGAACACTGCCTTTGATCAAGATATAGTTGCCACGAACAACACCATAGTTGGTAAATCCGCCTGCAGGATTGATCTCTTCAGCGTCTGAAGACATCTTTAAGATCCTCTTGTTGTACTCAGTTCTCTGATGGTAACCCATCTGACCCTGCTGTGGTACTCTCCAGCTAACGTGTGCAGGAGTCCATGGACCAAGGGTACCGACCTGTCTCAAACTTCCCTGACGGGAGTGTTTGTTCTTCATGAGGTTGATTCCCCATCTCTTTACCGGACCCTGTGTACCGTGACCGGTTGTGATAGCTGCAACATCGATGATTCCACCGTTGTCAAACACATCTGAAACATCCATCATGGTTCCCAGAATGGTTTTTGCGAACTCGAACTTTGCGCCCACATCAGATCCACTTACACCAGTTTCCATTACATCAGGTACCTTCTTTGGAACACCAGTAAGTGTTGAAGGTAATGTGTATGTGATGAGCCTGATGTCCGTTGCCTTGCCGTTTTCGACAAGTGACCCGATCTTTTCGAGTGCTGCATTGACGTCATGGTTCTTTGGAGCTTTGATCCTGCGGTCAAGATCGCTGTCCAGAACATTTGTCCATGCTTCTGCAAGAGCTTTCTCACCATGAGTGTTCTCGCCGTATGCACGAATTGCTGCAACACGGATTGCTGGGGTCTCAATGACAGTTACAGGAACGGATATTTCAGTACCCTCTGTAAGACTGTTCTTTGTGTCATCGATCATGATAACGTGAGTCATACCGACCTTGTAACCTGCAAAACCCTGCAGTTTAGGTTCGGCACTAGACTCTGGCCATGATCTAAACCTTGGAATGTGACTTTGTGCTCGCTTGCGTGGACTGAATGCAAGTGAACCCCGTCTTGGTCTGTGTCCTTTTGCCATTTGTATTCTCCTTCTTTTACGATTCTTTTTGAAACAACGTTTCGTTTTTTCATGATGTAGGCCAAGACAGTGAAAAGAGTTTAAGTTCCAAAATGTATGCAATGCCCCCATAGCTCGAAACAGAGCTATGCAGACCAACTGCCCACATTACGCGGAAAGCAAGATAACTAACATACTTGTAATTACGGATAGGATGAATCCTTCCGTACGTTCGTACTCAATCATCTCTAAAAGATCTAGCCATTCGGTGTCCCCTTGTACACATTTGCACACAAGAGCGGGCATTCCGTGAAGAGGCCCATGAACACTTCCTGTTAAATCCGACTTTTCACACTTGCTTATTCCTACGTTATGATCTTTAGTCTTGTAAAGTGGCAAGGCCAAATTACATACTTAATCCTAACTTAGGCTCTCTAAATGTTAGATTGTATATATAAAGGTTTTGCACAATTGCCCCACGAAATTGACCGACTAAAATGCATACGACAAGGGGTTTTCACACAACGATGAAAAATAGAGATCACCATTGAACTTATCCAGATATCTCAATGGATACAATGGATATTAACGTAAAGTGTCCGGATATAATTAAATGTACCGGAGAATATAGACCAAAGCATTGGATGGATTTAAATCGATTGAACCTTTCTTTCCTACTGATCATAAGTGTCACGAAAAAAGAAATTTGATAACAGAATTAAAGCCGACAATGATGGCCTGCGTTTTGCAACACCGGAAGTAGTTGCAAGCTACCGTGCCAAACGACTCAGATGCAAAACTATCGCAGACATCAGTTGCGGGATCGGTGGCCAGACTATTTTCTTTGCAAAAGAATGTGAAAAGGTCTACGCCATAGAGATAGATCCAAAAAAGATCGAATTTGCAAAGAAGAACTGCAAACGTTATGGATTGGACAACGTGGAATTCATCTGCGGAGATGCACTCTCAGAGGAAGTGATCGAACAGGTTCCAAAAATAGATATCCTGTTCTCAGACCCTGCAAGACCACCATCAGAAGATAAACGTCACGTTTCAAGCCTTGAGCCCGGAATTCCAAATGTACTTTCTGCATATGCTGAAAAAACGAATAATTTCGCATTCGAAGCACCACCTCAAATGACACCGGACAGGATCCCTTTCGATTGCGAGAAGGAATACCTCTCACTTAACGGGCAGTTAAATCGTTTGAACCTATACTTTGGAGACATAAGATCCTGCGACCGTTCAGCAGTTTCCCTACCATCCGAAGCAAGGATCGATTCGAATGACGCAAAAGCAGAGATCGTGAAAGCAGAGAATATTGGATCATTTGCTTGTGAACCGGAACCTTCAGTCATCAAAGCCGAACTGCTTCCAGAGCTTGCAGATGCGATCATGGAAAGATCAAGCTCGCAAGTAAGCCTATTCAGCATTGACCAAAAGAGGGTACTGCTTACTTCCGAATCACCCATCGACCACGCCATTGCAAAGAACAATTACGAAGTTCTTAAGGTAGTAGAACTGGACACTGCACTAATAAATAAAGAACTCCGGAAAGAAGATATTGGCGCAGTAATATTAAGAGCCGGAATTGACCCTGCAAGATACTGGGAAATGCGAAATGAAATCGAGGAAGGTCTAGTAGGTTCAGGTACAATACATCTTTTTGCAAAGGATGGCAAGGCCATCATATGCAAGATAATGTATTGAACTTGCAATGTTGACAAATTGTATCCCGGAAAATAGAATACAGATATCAGACATAGTTTCGTATCAAGTATCCCCGACAAGGAACTTGATACGTTCTACAAACTCAACATTATTAAATGGCTTTGTAATGTAATCATTTGCATTCAATACGTTAAGTCCAAGCATCTGGTCGAACTTCTGCCCTTTTGCAGAGAGGATAGAAACAGGAACATCAGGCAATTCTTTTTTGATCTTATGGAAAGTTTCCCAACCATCCATATCAGGCATCATCAGATCCAGCAGTATAGCATCTGGTTTTTCAATATCAAGGAGTTCCAGACATTTAGCACCACTGCTGACTCCCACTACCTCGAAACCTTCTACTTCAAGGATGGACCTGACAAGATAAATGGTATCATCCTCATCATCGATGATCATTATTTTCTTGTTCAATGCAACAGAACTCCTGGATTACTTCCATACACTATGAATTTACATGACGTAAACATACATATGACCATTAATATCAAACACTACATAAATATTATGCATTTTTCAATTGTCTCTTAAAAAAATAAGAACGCATTCGATTGAAGCAGTAAAAAAAATTTATGAGACAATATATTTGAATAACTAATCAACATATCCAAAAAACTCAATCCTTAATCTCCGATTCATGCCCCTTCAAAGAAGTATCCTTCGAAGAGTGGATCCCCAGGACGTTGACAGCATTAATGTCAGAACCACGCACATTAACCCTTTGCACAGGTATAACTGACCCAGGTAGACCTGAATCGATAGTGTCCACCATACCACCTACTTTTGAAGACAACTCCACTAATTCAGAATGAAGTTGTTTTGTCTTCTCGACCATTTCCTTGTATTGATCAAACACCGTTTTTTCAGACATATTACCACCACCAAGAAAATCATTTCAGATTATTAATTGCAATGGAGAATATATAAGTGATAGCATTTATAGCCTTTGTCAAATTAATGAAGAAATAAGTTCAAAAGGCAGGAAAAAAGAAAACTAAAGTAAACAAAAAAGTAAAATTTAGAGAAAGTTGCACCATTATTAGGCCAAGCGTTATCGTCAGATATATATCTAACATACACAACCATACAACCGAGAGAGGAAGGACGACCACCGGGCCTTTGGCCTGAGGAAAGTCTCCCCATCATCCAGATACACGAACACCTGTGA
The DNA here is from genome assembly GCF_900774055.1 of Methanococcoides sp. AM1. Lineage (NCBI taxonomy): Archaea > Methanobacteriati > Methanobacteriota > Methanomicrobia > Methanosarcinales > Methanosarcinaceae > Methanococcoides > Methanococcoides sp. AM1. Next base: position 69,521 of record NZ_CAAGSW010000006.1, read on the forward strand.
AGGGTGTCTGGCGAGAGCCAGGGCGCTGGCACAGAAACGATACCACCCCATGTTAATGCTATGATACTGAAAGGTTGAGGTCGCATGGCAAGTGGATGGAACGGCGAAACCTCGTGGGTGCAAGTTGGAAGTAGGGATAAAACGGGTTTCTGGACCGTCCCGAAGTTATTAACGCTTAGCCGAATGTCGTCAATGCAAGAGTCCGTAAGGACCTTCACTATCCGCCCTGCGGATAAGGAATTTTGCATCAACAGAAGGGAGCTTACTCTCCTCACTCACAAACCACATTTTTGTTTCGGAATAAAGTTACAAGGACGAAACGGTCGAAAAACAATCATGCAAACATCTTCATAGTGTCAGTAACGAGATCGTAATCTACTTTTGTATTATAGCAACCATCGTTCAGCATAGGGACACCATAGGTCACAACACTTGTTCCTGCAAGTGATCTCATTCCCTTATTTATCTCATAGTCACATGCAATGACCAGTACACCATCTGCATAGTGGTCCTTCAGGATGTTCTTGACAAAAGAAGAACCAGTTACAATGTAGAGATCATACCCATATTCTTTTGCATCTTCTTTCAACTCACCCATAACGCACTTGCCACAGGACTTGCACTGTATACCATATTTCGTTGCGTATGCAGGACAATCAAGTGAACGCATGCAATGTGGAACGAACATAAGCCGTTTCTTTGTCTTTGCAAAATCAGACTTGTGTGCAGAATTCTTTAAAGAGACCATCCACCTATCAAGTTTTCTTGGATCTGAGAACTTACAAAAGAAATATTTAAGTGGCAGGAAAAAGAAATCCAGCACATTAGCAAAAAAACCAGAAAGCCAGACGCTTCGAGTAAGACTTACACGGCTAACATAAAGAGATAGAGCCGAAATAAAAATAGATAGCCCTAAAAAGACCAATAATAATTTGCCTATCAAGTTATACATTGCAGAGCTCCATTTTTTCGATCACTTCGGAAACATCCACCTTTGTGTTGAAGCAACCATCTTTCAAGAGGCAAACACCCTGAACCGGCATAAATGATATCTCCTCCATGGACTCTGAGAGCTCATTATAACAGGCCACACCTATACACGAATTGGGCCTGTGTGCTTTCATGATCTTCTTTACAAAGCTACCACCAGGAATCACATAAACCCTGAAACCATGTTCATCAGCAGCTTCACAGATGTTTCCGATATCGCATAGACCACACTTTTTACATTCATATCCAATTATGGGATCACATCGGGCCCTGCAATTGGCATGACGCATACACTGAGGCAAAAATACAGCCCTTGGGCCTTTTGCATTGATAAAATCATCAAGCATTACAGCATTTCTTACCTCAATAAGGATCTCATCCACAAGAGTGTCCCTTATAGAGAAGACGCCACACATCCATTTGGCAGGTGAGTAGAACAGATAAAGCATGAATAAAACGAAATTCGGGAAGACGACCTTTTTCTTCTTAAAACTGTAAGATCCAACAAGTAAAGCCAGAACGATCCCCAGTAGAACAAAGAGAAGCAGATATACGAATAGCTTACCCAGAAGTTCATAGGGAATTTCCATGAATCAGAGAGGAAGTAGCAATATTTAAAAGTAACTGTGAAAGAGAACTGAGTAAAAATAAAAAAGAATATAAAAAATTAATGAAAGGTAGAGATATTAGCTCTCTACACAGTCATCAAGTGAAATTCCAAGTGCTTCAGCCGTAAGGACGATAACATCCTCAACAACAAGCTCATCTGCACCAAGGGAGTCCCTTCCATCAGAAAGGTTCCTCTTACAGAACGGGCATGCGCTTGAAAGGATATCCGGGTTCTTTGCAAGAGCATCCTGAACACGGGTCTCAGCGACCTTGAGAGCAAGATCAGGAACACCTGCCTTTACACCACCGCCAGCTCCACAGCAGCGCTGGTTTTCCTTGATACGATCCATCTCTTTAAGGTTTAGACCAGGAATCGCGTTAAGAACACTCCTTGGCGGATTATATACACCAACGTGACGTCCAAGGTGACATGGATCGTGGTATGTTACTGTAAGGTTATCGAATGGCTTTTTCCATTCAAGCTTGCCTTCCTTGATAAGATCCTCAAGGAACTCTGTGATATGGATGATCTCGAATGGCATTTCCTCATTGAGCAACCTTGGCCAGTCCACAAGAGAAGTACGGTAGCAACCAGCACATGCATACAAAACTTTCTTTGCACCCTTTGCAACGATACCGTCAACATTCTTCCTTGCAGCTTTACGTGCAATGTCCTCGATCTCGTACTGACCGGTCCTGACAAGTGCGGAACAGCAGCAAGCCTCATCCTCACCAAGCATTGTGAACTCGATTCCAAGGTAGTTAAGGACACGTGCCGTAGCAAATGCCAGCTTTGTCTGCCTCAGTTCTGCAGTACAGCCACCAAAGTAAAGGATCTCTGCTTTGTCAGCGATCTTTACATCATCAGGAATCCAGTTGAGCCTGTCCTTGTTGTCAGCCATGTATGGGTTCATGTACTCGCCGATGAGCTTTACGAACATTCCCTGCTTACCATATGGACCATTACCACGTTTGACAAGGTTTGCACGCATAGATTCCCACAACTCAATGGTGTTGATACCAACTTCACAGACTGTAGCACACATTCCACAAGTGGTGCAGCCATAGACATCATCCTTGAACTGCTCGATCTCTTCCTCAGGAATTGCCTTTGGACCGAAGAGTCTGGCACGAAGACCATAGGACTTATTCATAAACTGTCTCCACCTGAGGATCTTATCCCTTGGTGCAAGTCCAGGATCTTTGTTGGATGCATCATAGGTTGGACACCAGTTGACACATTCACCACAGCGTACACAAGCATCAAGCTCCATGAGCTGGACAGCAGTTAAGTTATTTGTATTAATTGAAGGTTCGCCTTTCATGATCATTCGCCTCCCTTGTTAGCCATGAGGGTAAGTGGTCCTGCGATCATATGCATATACTTGCTGAATGGGATATATGCTATACAGAAGAACAATGAGATAACAACGTGGAACAGTGATGCAGGTGGTGCAAGATCTGACTGCATCCCCATGCCCCAGAAAGTACCGTTCCTTACACCGTCAGCAACGAAACCTGTGACAACGATGATTGTAAGTCCGATAAGAAGGACAGAGTCAAAAGCAATGGTGCTCTCACGAGCCTTTGTGACGAAAAGTCTCCTGAAAATTGCAATTATGATACCGAACAACAGTATGTAGCTGAATACATCATTTGGCACACTGAGCATCTCCCTGAAAACTTCAGGTGATATTATGTGAATGCCTACCATGTGAATGATCTCCACAACGAACATAGCTATTGACATGATACAAAGTGCGATCCATCCACCAAAGATGGCTAGATGCATAACCCATCTTGCAGGACTGCGCTGTAAAGCACGTCTCTGAAGGAGAGCATCAAGAATAAGTGTAACAAATATGTTCTGGCCATGGCCATGTCCTTTTGCACTCATCTGATAGGCTAACGCTTTAGGGAATGCAAGTATGCTTCCTGAAGGCTTAAGACTGTATCCTTCGGAACCTTCGCCCCATTTTTTAAGATTGATATACATACCGACCATGAAGATCGCTATTGAGATTGTGGCCATGATCATGACCGCTGCAAATGTGATCCTCATAGATTCAGTAAGCATCCCGAAACTGTTTACGATCTCCGCAGACTCAGTAAGTCCACTGAAATATTCCATACTCATAAATTCTTCTCCTGATATTGCTACGAAACAGTAATATTACATCTTTCTAAAAATTATTATGATACCGAATACGGTTTGTGTATTGGTGGAACCTATTGTATTTAAATATTTTCATTAGCAGAGTGTGCATCAGAAGACCTAAAAATATTTCAAAAATGGTCAGATGGAAGCTTATTCCAACGTCTGAAATAATTATAATAATAGCTAAAAGTTTAAGGATGCTTTAGAAAACCAAACAAATATAGAGAAGAGAAATCTGCACACATAATAAAAAGCTAACAAATACAAAAGAACATCGAAGTTATATTAAGCCAAGTTCCTTCTTGAAATTATCAAGACCCATATCATCGATGAGCCTGCCAATACGATATCTTTTAGCATAACCTTTGTAAATACCAATGATTTTTTCCACTAGTTCAAGAACCTCAGTTTCGTTGAGACCTTCACTGACCACATCAGCAAGTCTTGGCTTGATACCAGCATTCCCACCCACCATTACAGTATAGCCCCTGGGAGTTCCCATTATGCCAATATCCTTTACGGCTGGTTCGGAGCAGGAATTCATACATCCACTAACAGCCATTTTGAACTTTGAGGGGAGCTCCATTCCATGGTATTTTTCATTAATGATAGAACCAAGAGAAACAGCATCTTGTTGTGCCCTTTTGCAAAAGCTTGTACCAGGACATACCTTGATACTACGAACGCATTTACCTATCGAAGATGCGGATCCCATTCCAAGTTCCAGCCATGCACTATCAAGATCCTCTTCTTTTAGTCCGACAATAGCAATACGCTGTGCAGATGTAAATTTAAGAATATCAGCATCATATTTCCGTGCAACATCCACTATCCTTTGCAATTCATCAGGAGTTACGATGCCTGCCGGAGTTTGTGGAACTATGGCATAAGAACATTTGTCACGCTGAAGTATAGCGTTTTTATCTAACAGATCCTTTGCCAATAATCCCACACCCGACTTAAGTCTTTAATGTCTTACTTATTCAGTCTGTTTCAGTTTCCTGAGAAGACCTGCAAGACCTGCCTTGTGCCTTGCCTCATCAAGTGATGCCTTTGCAAAGAACAATGCAGCAGCTTCATTACCTTCTTCGCGAGCAATACGTGCAGCATCTGCTTTCTCAGCTTCAGCCATTGTCTCACCCTCGAGCATCATCTCGATGTTCTCAATTGTAGTGCCTTTTATAACACCAAGGATCTCAGCAACTTCTGTAGCATGCCATGCCTCATCCATCGCGATCTGACGGAAATAGAGAGCAGCATCAAAATGACCTTCGCGCTCGGCCAGCTTTGACATTGCAAGGTACCATCCAACTTCAGTAGTCTCACCCTTAAAAGTAGCTTTCAGAATATCTTCTAAACTCATTTATTTACCTCCTTGATACAAATTGTATAATTAATATTAGCAGGATTCTTGATAACGTTTATGGAATACTGACAAATACTGTGCAATTACAGCAGTTCTGTTTTGGCTTTGCGGTCGATGAACAATATAGGCAATTGCGCAAAATATACATGTATTGATGATATTGAAGGATGAGATGACTTTTAATTTAAGGATAGTTCTGGTGGAACCTTTATACCAGGGTAATGTTGGATCAGTAGCAAGAGCTATGAAAAATTTTGGATTCAGTGACCTTGTGCTAGTAAATCCATGCAAACTGGAAATTGAAGCACGTGCACTTGCATCCCATGCTTGGGATGTACTTAACGGCGCAAGGATAGTCACCAACATTGAAGAAGCCATTGAAGGAGCTGATGTGGTAGTTGCAACAACAGGCATCACCGGGATTAAAACAGATGAACATATACGCATGCCTCCATATACACCACATGAACTTAAGGAAAAGTTCAATGGCACTAATGGAACTATTGCCATCCTCTTTGGCAGGGAAGATAATGGGTTCACCAATGATGAGCTTAAACTAAGCGATATGATCGTAAGCATCCCAACTTCAGAGATCTATCCAATAATGAACCTATCACATGCCACAACGATTATGCTATATGAATTGAGTCAGATCGATGCAGGAGAACAGCAACTTGCTGATGGTTTTGATCTTAAGCTTCTAAATGAGCATATTGGAGAACTTCTGGACGATATCCAATACCCGGAACATAAAAAGGAAAAGACACACCTTATGTTCAAAAGGATATTCGGAAGGGCACAGCTCATGCCAAGAGAAGTGCAGACATTGAGAGGCTTTTTTGGAAAGATACAGCAACTGCTGAAATGAAAATCAAACCGATTTTGACCAGACCATCTCCCCAAATTATTATTTAACGATGCCGACTCGAAATATTGATATGTATTATGATGTGTTGTAACCTTCTATAAATGAAGGATCATTCCAAAACAGGAAAATGTGAATCAAATGAGCGAAGTTAAATGGGATGAAAAATTCAGGGATTTTCTAAAAAGATACTGCTGGGACGATATACTCCTGCTTGCTAATGAATACCCTGAACTGCGCAGCATTACAGTCGATTTTCCGGACCTTGAGCAATTCGATGCAGATCTTGCATATGAACTACTCGAGCATCCCGATGATGTAATACCATATGCTGAGCAGGCGCTTCGTGAAATTGACATTCCTATCGAGAAGGAACTCGATGATGCCCATGTACAATTCATTAACATCCCAAACCGTGTTACAATAAGGGACCTGCGTAGCAAACACTTGCTGAAGTTCGTATCCATTGAAGGAATGATACGCAAAGCAACGGAAGTCAGGCCAAAGATCACAAATGCAGCATTCATGTGCATGCGTTGTGAGAACACAAGCTATGAGCCACAGGAGGGACCCAAGTTCGTAGAACCGAACGAGTGTGAGAACGAATCATGCGGCAAAAAAGGACCTTTCAAATTACTTATCGACCAGTCCAGCTTTGTAGATGCACAAAAACTTCAGGTACAGGAAGCACCCGAAAATCTCAAGGGTGGCACACAACCACAAAGCCTTGATGTTGATGCAGAGGATGATCTTGCAGGACTTGTCAAACCCGGTGACCGTCTTGTAATAAACGGAATACTACGCTCACACCAGCGAACCCTGAGAGAGGGTAAATCCACGTTTTACGACCTCGTCCTTCATGCAAATTCCATCGAATACGTAGATCAGGAATTCGATGAACTTGATATCACTCCGGAAGATGAGGAAGCGATCATTGAAATGAGCAAGGATCCGAACATTTATAAAAATATAACCGGATCGATCGCACCGTCCATCTACGGTTATGAGGACATAAAGGAAGCACTCAGCCTGCAATTATTCTCGGCAGTTGCAAAGATGTTACCCGACGGATCTCGTGTCAGAGGTGACATACACATTCTGTTGGTAGGAGATCCGGGTATCGCTAAAAGTCAGTTACTTCGATACATGGTGAAAATATCACCCCGTGGTGTGTTCGCATCAGGTAAAAGCGCATCATCCAGTGGTCTGACAGCTGCAGCAGTTAAAGACGACCTTGGAGACGGACGCTGGACACTGGAAGCCGGTGCACTTGTAATGGCAGACATGGGTCTTGCAGCAGTGGACGAAATGGATAAAATGAGCAGGGAAGATAAGAGTGCACTGCACGAAGCAATGGAACAACAGACCATCAGTGTTGCAAAAGCAGGTATTCTTGCAACGCTTAAATCAAGATGTGCACTCCTTGGTGCTGCAAATCCTAAATACGGAAGGTTCGACAAGTATGAGGGGCTTGCCGAGCAGATCAATATGCCACCTGCACTCATATCCAGGTTCGACCTTATTTTCATACTTCTAGATGTTCCTGATCGCACAAAGGATAGCAATATCGCAAACCACATATTGAAATCGCAATATGCAGGAGAACTTTTAGAACAGAAGAGTAGACTCCCATCGTCCAAGGTAACGAAGGAAGATGTAGAAGCACATATAGATGTTATACTTCCTACTATCGAAAATGACATGATGAGAAAATATGTAGCCTATGCACGACGAAAAGTTTTCCCAATCATGGAAGACGATGCCCGTGAACACATAATTAATTTCTATCTCGACCTTAGGAGACAGGGAGAAGGCAAAGATTCACCCGTACCCGTAACTGCAAGACAGCTCGAAGCCCTTGTCAGACTTTCTGAAGCAAGTGCTCGCATACGTTTAAGTAATGTAGTTACAATGGATGATGCGAAAAGGACCACACGAATTTCTATGGCATGTATGCGACAGGTAGGAGTCGATCCGGACACCGGCGCATTCGATGTAGATGTGGTCGCATCCGGAACAAGCAAGAGCCAGAGAGATAAGATTCATCTGATAAAAGAAATCATTACACGTGTCAGTGAAAGGCATGCCGGTTCAAAGGCACCTCTTGAAGAAGTCTATGCAGAAGCTGAGAGCGAAAACATAGACAGGGAAAGGGCAGAAGAGCTTGTCACAAAAATGAAAAGGCAGGGGGATCTCCTTGCACCTGATAATAAACACATAAAATTAGTATGATAAAGTGAACACATGTACCTGAAAATACACAAATCCGGAAATCAGATGATCGTTGCAGTTTGCGATAAAGAACTGATAGGTAAAAAGCTTAAAAAAGGCGAACTGGTCATCGAGATCAGTGAAGGATTCTACAAAGGCGAGATAGCATCTGAAGAAAAGATCATCGAAGCTATATCAAACGCCACAACCGCAAATATATTTGGCAGTCGCGCAGTCCAATGCGCCATCGATGCCGGCGTGATCGAATCCGGATGCGTTATATATATTGAAGGAATACCACATGCACAATTATATAGATTATAAAATATTACAATTCTGACATAAATTTGGTGGAACTATGAGTGAGAGTACACAAAATAATGAAGTTTCCATTCTTGACAAAAATGAATTGATCAAGAATGTGATCACGAAGCACAAACGCCTTTTAGAAGAATACAACAAAGAGTTCAGCGGACTCGAAGAGAAAGTAAAGGCATTGAACGAAAAGATAGAATCTTCCAGGAAAGAAAAGGAAGACGTATTGAGCCGAACTGAACTGCTAAAAGAAAAGCGTCAACAGCTATACCACCAGGCAGAGAACACACTCGAAGAAATGTTTGACGTTATCGATGAAAAACTACTGGATAACAAGCTTATGCATGGCATCCACGATGACATCACAAAGGTAAAGCGAGTTATTAAGATCGATGAAGAGAAGAAGGTCGTAGACGAACTTCTCCAAAAACTGGATGGCATGGGAACCCATGAAGATGTCCAGAAATCCGTTCAGCAAATAAGGACAAGGGTAAATGAAGCCATCATTTCCAGTACCGAACTTGCAAATATATTCGGGACTGAGAAGAACTTTGAAAATGCCTTCCAAAAAGCAAGAGATGAACTCAAAGAGGTCTCACCTCGCCACGGCTGGCTTGACAACAGAATAAAGAGTCACAATGAAGCTCTTGAATACTGGGAAAAGCTTCCATCCAGTGAAGAGAGCACTCAGGAGGTAAACGCATGAGCGACTTACCAGATGCATCAATCATGAACGAAAAGGATCTTAAAAATGTGGTAAACGACTACAGAACAAAGATCTCACAGAACGAGCGTACCCTAAAAGCTGTTTTCAGAGACCTGAAGCTACACCGAACGAACATCGATGAGCTGAAAGAAAAAAGGGACAAGCTAAATGCACAGGTAAAAGAACTGGCAAAAAAGGCACGTGAAGAAAAAACACTACGTGATGCAGTGAATGAAAAGATCGCTGAGATCAAGGCTTCAAATGAGAAGATACGTGGTGAAAAGGACAAGATCACAGGTAGCATTTCAGAGCTTAAAGCAAAACGTGATGAGTACAATAAGCTTTCCCGCGGAAGTGTTGAATCCCTCACAAAAGCATATGCTGCAGAGCTTGACAAGTTCCTGAATGCCGACATTCCACTAAAACATGAGATCGATATCTTTGGAAGACTTACGGAGCTTCAACAGAGGATCGACTCTGCAAGCAATGCAGACGATATCCACAAGAAGATAGTCGAAACATACAAGCAATCCGAATCGATCTACAAATCAGATGGAACCATTAGCGGTAGCGTTAAGGATCTCGCAGAAGATTCACAGAAGCACCATCTTGCAATGCTTGATAGCTACAAGAAGGTCGATGAGCTTCGCAAAGAAGCGGATATGTACCACTCACAGATCAAGGAAACATATGATGTAGTATCCCCGATAAGAGAAAAGATCGATCCACTTAAAGCTAAGATCTCACAGCTCAGGGATGAACTCAGCGTATACCTTGACAAGCTCAACGATATCCAGCTTGAAAAAGATGAGAAGAAAATAGATGAAAAGCATAATGTAGCAAAAGAGAAGTTTGAGAAGACAGGAAAGATGAGCCTGCAGGACCTCAAATTGTTAATGGAAAAGGGAGATATTAAGTTCTAAACTTAGTTATCACTAACTTTTCCTTTTTTAAATTTTCTTTTCTTTAATTTTTATTTTACGACCCTGATATTTTCCTACACCGAGTCAATACTAAACATTAGTGAAGCTTCGGTCGATTCCCTGATCACTTCGATTCAAAAAAGCGACTGCAAATAAAAACAACGGCCATGCAACATATCGATGCCACAAGACCAAAACCCGGGATGCCATTATCAGGATTTATACCCGGTTCCGAAGATGTATTGGAATCATTTAGAGATATGTCAGGATCTTCCGGGATGGGAGCTGGAAGTGATCGATCACGATATTGGAAAACGGGTTCAAAGGTCACCAGATCACCACCCGGACCATAATAGATAGTATCAACTGTCATATTGAATAATTCTGTTGAATCACGGGAATAAACAAAAATGTCTCCTTCATAAAGAACTTCGTCCTTCAGACTAACACCATCAAGCGAAAGTTCTACCCATACACCCCCATCTGCATTCACATCTTTGATAACAAAGACATAACCCTGGCTGAACTCCCAGAAACTTCCGGTCTCAATGAAAATACTGTCACCATCCATTAGCACTTCAGCCTTTACCTGAGCTCCGAGCACTGGCAGTATAAGAAGTGACAAAATAATAAGGAAGGATACAAAGAAACGTATCCGGTTAATTCTACTGTAACTCATGTCCCACACCATTCATTTATAGATGCATCGACCTGCCATGACCTCTTTCACACCTTCAGCAGTCTCTACAATTAGAGCACCTTCGGCAGTAATTCCAGTTGCTTTACCTGCAATTATCTTCTGAGGAGTTATAACTTCAACCTGACTTCCAATTGTATCAGATAAAGAGATCCAATCTTCCAGGATCTTCGAGAAACCCTCAACTTTAAAACGCAGATATTCCGTCTCGAGAGATCTGAGTAAAGCCTGTACGAATGAAGCCCTGTTTATAGATTCACCCTTGATGGAACTAAGGCTGGTGGAACTATCCCTTAACTCTTCCGGGAGCTCCTCGACAGATACATTAGCATTGATGCCAATACCGATCACAACAAAACCAATGTGATCCACTTCTGCATCCATTTCAGTAAGGATACCACAAACCTTCTTATTACCAATGACAACATCGTTTGGCCATTTGATAGATGCATCTACACCAAACTGTCTTATGGTTTTGGCAACAGCAACTCCTGCCATGAGGGTTAGTCTTGGTGCATGAGCAGGCAAAATACCTGGTTTGAGAATGACCGAAAGCCAGATGCCACCTTTAGGGGATACCCAACGGTCCCCTTTGCGACCACGTCCGCTTTCCTGCATCTCAGCAATTACGACCGTACCCTCTTCAGCCTTAAAGCCCATTTTCTTTGCCATATCATTGGTAGAATCCACTGTTTCGAAATAGTGAAGTTCTTTCCCGATGATGTCTGTGTCAAGCCCAATGCTGATCTCAGAAGGATAGAGCTTATCAGGAACGGAAACAAGATTATACCCCGAACCAGGAGAGGATCCAATAACATAACCATCTTCTTCAAGGCCCTTAATATATTTCCATACCATTGTCCGGGAAATACCCAACCTTTCACCCAATTCTTCCCCGGAAATAGGTTCTTTGCCCGCTTCTTTCAGAGCTATAAGAATATCCATTTTCCTGTCGACCAAGATAGTAACCCCCAATATGATCAAATCATTATTATAAAAGAATATATCAACAGACCTTATTTAGTCTGTTGATTGTTCATCTTCTGTTTTGCAGCATTTACGTAGGCACTAACCGCCACACCTGCAGCTGCAACATTCCTTGAATTGGAACAAAGTACTGATCCCAGAGTAACACCCTTTTCAAGATCATGTTCGACAACCTTTACGACCTCATCAATGATATTATGATCATCAATGAAGTGAGTGGTCAGATCACCACGTACGAATGCCTCATTGTCCAGGACAGCTTTATGGAATGGTATGTTGGTAGTAACTCCCTATATGATAAACTCATAAAGTGCTCTTTTCATCCTGTTAATAGCCTCTTCACGATCACTGCCCCAGGTGCTTAATTTTGCAACCATGGAATCATAATAAGGCGGAATGGTGTAACCCATGTAGACACCACTGTCCATACGTACACCCGGACCACCCGGGGAACGATAACCTCTGATCTTACCAGGAGATGGTGCAAAGTCGTTCAGAGGATCCTCAGCATTGATACGGCATTCGATTGCATGACCCTGTATCTTGATATCTTCCTGCTTGAAAGGAAGTTTTTCACCATCCGCAATGAGTATCTGCTGTTTCGCAAGATCTATTCCGGTAACAAGCTCAGTGATACCATGTTCTACCTGAAGACGTGTATTAACTTCAAGGAAGTAGAAATCACCCTTTGAATAAAGGAATTCGACCGTACCTGCATTCTCATAACCTATTGATTCAGCTGCCTTTACTGCAGCATCACCCATCTCTTTACGAAGTTCAGGTGTCATGATAGGAGAAGGTGCCTCCTCCATGAGCTTCTGATGCCTGCGCTGTATGGAACATTCCCTGTCTGACACATAGACAGTATTTCCATAACTATCAGCAAGTATCTGGAATTCGATATGGCGTGGTTCTTCAACATATTTCTCGACGAATACTGTAGAATCGCCAAAAGCAGATTGTGCAACTGACTGGATGGATTCCAGTGATGAAGCAAACTCATCCTTTGAGTGGACGATCTTCATACCGATACCACCACCACCTGCAGATGCCTTGATCATTACAGGATATCCGATGGAATTTGCGATCTCAATTGCTTCATCAACATTCTCGATCGCCTTGTCATATCCGGGGACGACAGGAACACCAGCTTCGATCATCAGTGCCCGGGCAGCGATCTTGCTACCCATCTTTTCAATTACATCACTTGAAGGACCTATGAAAGTAATGCCTGCTTCCTCACATTTCTTTGCGAACACGGCATTCTCGGAAAGGAAACCATATCCCGGATGAATAGCTTCTGCACCTGATTCCTTCGCAACTTCCAGGATCTTATCCATATTAAGATAGCTCTGGCTTGAAGGAGCAGGACCGATCAGATATGCCTCATCTGCATATTTAGAGAAAAGAGCATTATCATCAGCTTTTGAATATACAGCCACAGTGGAGATGCCAAGCTCTCTGCAAGCACGCATGATGCGTATAGCGATCTCACCCCTGTTGGCTACAAGAACTTTTTTGAACATGATCTGTACCTCGATTAGTTGATTGCCATCAATACTTCTCCCGTACCAACGGGATCGCCTTCAGAGACAAAGATCTCCTTTACCACACCACTGGCCGGAGCATGGATCGCATTCTCCATCTTCATGGCTTCAATAACACAGATCTTATCTCCTTCTTCAACGGTGTCGCCAACATTGACATTGATCGAAAGGATCATTCCCTGCATGTGGCTTGTAACGGCGCCTTCACATTCAACCGTCGTTTTTGAGCTCTCCACGACCTGGACAGAACCTCCTGTAGGTTCTACTTTGACATCAAATACCTCACCATCGATCTCAACACGGTAATCGGTTGGAATAGCCATGTCGACCTTTGGAGCAGCCTGCACAGCATCTACAGGAAGCAGCTCCTCCTCCTCAGCCTCACCGAGCAGGAATTTTGGTGCGATAGCAGGGTACAGGATATAGGTAAGAACATCCTCTTCCTTCTTTACAAGACCCTGTTCTTCTGCCTCTTTCTTAAGAGACTCATATTCAGGTTCCAGAAGATCTGCCGGACGGCAGGTTATAGGTTCTTCATCACCAATTATCTTTGAGATCATTTCCGGGCTGATAGGTGCAGGTGACCTTCCGTAGAGACCACGCACATAGTCCTTCACCTCCTTAGGAATGACCTTATAGCGCTCACCCATAAGAACATTCAATACAGCTTGAGTACCCACAATCTGGCTGGTTGGAGTAACAAGTGGCGGATATCCAAGTTCTTCACGTACCCGTGGCATTTCTTCCAGCACAGCATCATATTTGTCAAGGGCATTCTGCTCCTTAAGCTGTGAAACAAGATTGGAAAGCATACCGCCAGGGATCTGATAAAGCAGGACGTTCGCATCTATCTGTTCTGATATCGGATCAAGTATACCCCTGTATTCTTCTTTGATCTTCTTAAAGTATCTTGAAGACTCGGTCAGAAGTTCCAGATCCAGACCAGTATCATATTTTGTCCTTGCAAGCGCTGCAACAACTGACTCTGTCGGAGGCTGGGAAGTCCCGCCTGCCAGAGGAGACAATGCCGTGTCAAGAACATCAACACCAGCATCACATGCTGCCATATAGCTCATTGACGCCATGCCTGATGTGCAGTGGCAGTGAAGTGCAACAGGAAGTCCGACCTCTTTCTTGAGCGAGGTTATCAGTTCATACGCCTCATGAGGTGCAAGCAGCCCTGCCATATCCTTGATGCAGATAGAATCACAATCCAGATCCGCAAGCTCTTTTGCAAACTCAACATATTTTTCCACTGTGTGAACCGGACTGATGGTATAGCTGATCGTACCCTGAACATTAGCACCAACGTTCTTTGCGACCGTAATTGACTTTTCCATATTTCGGATGTCGTTGACAGCATCGAATATCCTGAAGATGTCGATACCATTCTCATGAGCCTTGGTTACGAACTTCTCCACAACATCATCTGAATAATGACGGTATCCCACAAGATTCTGACCACGAAGTAACATCTGTGCCGGAGTGTTCACCATTTGCTTTTTAAGTTCCCTCAGGCGCTCCCACGGATCCTCATTCAAGTACCTTATACATGTATCAAATGTAGCACCTCCCCACATCTCAAGAGAGTAATATCCGACCTCGTCCAATTTTTCAACGATCGGTAACATGTTACGGGTTCGCATACGGGTCGCAAGAAGAGACTGGTGTGCGTCTCGAAGAATTGTTTCCGTGATTTTTACTGACATAATTTTACCTCATAATAAGATCTATTTAGACCCGATCCGGGGTTTGTATTCATGATAAGCTTAAATTGTACATAATTAAACATCTCCTTTTATGTACTTTCTGGTAAGCATATATAAGCAAAAAAATAAAGTAAGCATATCTGTGTTTAAATAAAATAGATGTTGTGCGTGTACACCGCCTTTCTAATACCAAAATATCAAATAGATAATAAAAGGAGAACAACGAAAAAAGTAGGAACAGACATCTCTGCCTGAAAATGAGAATGTAACATGATAGGAAGTTCCTCATACAAGACCTAACAACTGTGAAAGTTTCAATATAACATTGCCAACAGAAAGGGTAACTTTATTAACAATACTTACTGCTTCAATTTTAACATTACCACCATCATAAGCCTCAAGAAAATCGTTCACCGGATCATCCGATCCAAGAAGTTCACGTACAGTTTTCTCATTAGTATTAATTATAATAGAAGGACTGAGATCCGACCCATCCGGATCAACGGCACTAAAATCAGTTACGATCATATCTTTAGTCACTATCTTCAAAGCAAGAGTACTTCCGTCGTTCATATCAATTACTGCAAGGATATCTTCATTCCCAAGCAGGCCTTTAAGAGGAGCGGGAGCACTATCTGCGTTCAAGTTGAATTCAGTTATTACAAAGTCCAGTTCACTGGAAAGATCAGCTGATGCAGGGACTGAAAACAGAGTTGCAATAATCAATAATGTTAGAATAATCCTGTTCAATACAAATCCTCCGTATTAATATATAAATTCATATAATATTCAAAATATAAAAATGAGATGGAATCGATCTAAAAGAACATCAACATCTTTTTAATTTCAAAAGCCATAGTCAATGAAATCAGGGAGATCAACCCAACATGGCAGAAATTGTAGCAAGCAAGGAAATGCATGAGTACTTCAATACGCTTGAGGGCACGTTGAAAAAAGAGATAGAAATAGTCAACAATGCACGCTCAAAAGGAAAAGATCCAAAACCCCATGTTGAAATACCACTTGCAAAGGACCTGGCCGACAGAGTGGAGAACCTTATCGGAGTTAAAGGTGTAGCAGAACTCATCCGGAAACTGGAAGAAACAAGGTCAAGAGAAGAAGCTGCATTGGCCCTTGGAAGAGAAGTAGCTCAGGGAAAAGTTGGTACCTTTGATTCAAAATCTGATGCTATCGAAGCGGCGATCCGTGTGTCTGTTGCCATGTTGACAGAAGGAGTTGTTGCTGCCCCAATTGAAGGAATTGACCGCGCAGGGATTGGAAAGAACGATGACGGATCTGAATACGTCAGCATTTTCTATGCCGGCCCGATACGTAGTGCAGGAGGTACTGCACAGGCACTATCAGTACTTGTTGGCGATTATGTACGCAGAGGTGTTGGTATTGACAGGTATAAACCCCGAAAAGAAGAGGTTGAACGCTATATCGAAGAGATCATGCTCTACAAAAGGGTTGCAAGTCTCCAGTACACCCCATCCGAAGAAGAGATCCGGCTGATCGTAGAGAACTGTCCAATATGCATTGACGGGGAACCAACCGAAGCAGAAGAGGTTGAAGGACACCGCAATCTCGACAGGATAGATACTAACAGAGTGCGTGGCGGAATGGCCTTGGTACTTGCGGAAGGTCTGGCATTAAAAGCCCCAAAGATACAGAAGCATGTAAAAAAGCTTAAGATCGACGGATGGGAATGGCTCGACCAGCTGATCTCCGGTACAAAACCTGCATCTGATGATAGTGGTGAAGAGAAAACGGATGAAAAACCGAAGATCAAGCCGAAGGATAAGTACATGCGAGACCTGATCGCCGGAAGACCTGTTTTTTCCCACCCATCCCGACCAGGAGGATTCCGGTTGCGCTATGGAAGGTCGCGCAATACATCCTTTGCAGCCGCAGGAATAAATCCATCCGGAATGATCGTGATGGATGATTTCATCGCACCTGGAACACAGCTTAAAGTTGAAAGACCTGGAAAAGCAGCAGGAATGGCACCAGTGGATTCCATCGAAGGTCCCACTGTAAAACTCAGGTCCGGAGATGTTGTCAGGATCGACCGCATAGATGAAGCATATGAGTTGCGATCAGATGTCGAAGAGATCATTGACATCGGCGAGATACTGATAAATTATGGCGATTTCCTTGAGAACAATCACCCTCTCGCACCATCCCCTTACTGTTTCGAATGGTGGATACAGGAATACAGGAAAGCCGGAGGAGATCCGTCAGTTGACGAAGAAGTCCTTAAAGACCCATACCAAAATGTTGCATTGGATATCAGCAAGAAGTATGGAGTCGCACTGCATCCTAAGTTCACATACCTGTGGCATGATATTGAAAATGAACAATTCGAACAGCTTGCGGACTTCATATCTGAGAACGGCATCCTTGAGAATGATAGATCAATGCTCAGGTTGCCAAATGATGCTGCCATGTCAAGCGGAGTGAAAAGAATACTTGAGATAATGCTTGTCCTTCACAAGGTCCGCGATGGAATGATATTGATAGAGGAACCACTGCCATTCATATATACACTTGGACTTGATGATGAACTCCGGAAAAAGTGGACGTCTCTTGAACACGAAGAGGTGCTTGACAATATCAACCAGATCACGGATTTTGAAGTCCGTCCAAGGGCACCCACGCGTATCGGTGCAAGGATGGGAAGACCGGAGAAATCTGATAAAAGAAAGATGTCACCGGCACCTCATGTGTTGTTCCCTATTGCAGAATCCGGAGGCAATACACGAAAACTTGAGAATGCCGCCAGCTTCAAGGCATCAACAAATGCAAAGGTCGGCGAGATCGCTGTAGAGATCGGTAATAGGATCTGCCCGGCATGCGGAGTGGAAACCCTCGAATACAGATGTGACTGTGGCGAATATACCATACCAAAACTTTTCTGCCCCAGATGCGGGATATCTGTGAACAAAGCGGAATGTCCCAAGTGCGGTACAAAGACAACCTGCACAAGTATGAGAAAGATCGATTTCAAAAGCATTTATCAGAAAGCATTCGAAAAGGTAGGTGAAAGGGACAAACTCGATTCCTTCAAGGGTGTTAAAAAGATGATGTCAAAGGACATGACACCCGAACCACTTGAGAAAGGGATCCTCCGGGCAAAGCACGATCTGTTCACTTTCAAGGACGGAACGGTCCGTTATGACATGTCGGACATACCACTTACACACATCCGGCCTTCAGAGCTGGGCGTCACCTGCGAGAAGTTCAGGGAACTTGGCTATGAAGAGGATATCTACGGAAAACCACTTACTGATCCTGACCAGGTGCTCTGCCTGAAGGTTCAGGACCTCGTGGTATCATACGATTGTGCTGATTATATTCTAAGGACCATGCAATACATTGACGACCTGCTTGTCAAATATTATAAAGTTGACCCATATTATAATGCAAAGACAAGGGATGACACGGTTGGCACCCTCCTGATGGGACTGGCACCGCATACATCAGCAGGAGTGCTTGGAAGGCTTGTAGGATTTACCACAGCTGCAGTAGGATATGCACACCCGTTCTTCCATGCTGCAAAAAGGCGTAATTGTGATGGGGATGAAGATTGTGTCATGCTGCTTATGGATGGCCTACTCAACTTCTCCCGCGAGTACCTGCCGGACAAAAGGGGAGGAAAGATGGATGCACCTCTTGTTCTGACCACACGCCTTGATCCTAGTGAGGTTGACAAGGAAGCACATAATATCGACGTATGTGAATCATATCCGCTTGAGTTCTACGAAGCTACACTGAGAATTGCAAACCCGAAGGAGTTCGAAGACACTTTTGACCTGATCAGCAACAGACTTGGTACCCCGTTACAATATGAAAAGTTCATGTTCACCCATGATACATCCAACATTGCAGCAGGGCCGCTTAAAAGTGCATATAAGACACTTGGAAGTATGGTCGAAAAGATGGATGCACAACTTGAACTTGGAAAGAAGATACGCGCTGTTGATGCTTCAGACGTCGCAGAGAGGGTACTTATATCCCACTTCCTGCCGGATATGTTCGGAAACCTGAGAGCATTCTCAAGACAGGGGACAAGATGTGTAAAATGTGGTGCTAAGTACCGCAGACCACCACTTACAGGTAGTTGTCAAAAATGTGGTGGCAGGGTTATCCTTACGGTTCACGAGGGAGCTGTCAAAAAGTATCTTGAGGTCTCAATGAAAGTAGCAGAAGAGTACAATGTTTCCAGTTACACAAAACAGCGCATTGAACTGATAGGCTATGACATGAAGTCACTTTTTGAAAATGACAGGTCCAAACAGATGGGACTTTCAGACTTTATGTGAAAATATTGCAGCAGATGCTGCAATATATTAGTGTACAACTACGATCGAGCATTGGATAATTATCCATTAGCAGATAAATAGATAGATTAAGCAACTGATCGAGCAATCTATTACCGATAAATATCACTGCACAGGTATACCTATGGCATTGATCTGCTGAATGAGCTCTGTGAACATTTTCATTTCAAGATCAAGAACATCTTCTTCGCTCATACCTATTGACATCTCGCCATCAACTGTCAATGTATCAGGCCCACGCCTTACGAGCCGGTCCACACCATCGCTGCAAAGCAGTCCCTTAACTTCGGGATCATGGACAAAAGCACGACCGGGAATGATAACCGTCTCCTTTACATTGGAAAGATCAAGATCACGGAAATCATCGATAGTGATCAGGCAGCCGATGTCCTTGTTCAAACCAATTACATTCACAATGCCTCCCAATTTGTCGAATATCCCGGAAAGCCTTTCTTCTGCAACCTTACTTGTGATTATTGTAGCTTCCTTTGTAACCTCAGGTAACTTTGCGAGCAGATCATCATGCGATCTGATCGCGAACGGGGACCCATAGAGTGGATCTTCCAGAGGTGTGCCGGTTACCCTGAAGTTATGATTATTAGCAGCATCACGTACTATCTGAGTGAACTCCTCGACGCTATGAGACTCGATGCCTTCCATTATAGGTGCATTCTCAAGTATCAGCCCTTCTTCCCTTGAGTTCGCAAAGCGCATGAGTATCGCACCTGAGGCACCCATTTCTTCAAGGTCTGAAAGTGTGTTCTCAAGGACTTCACCATCATTGGCACCCGGAATTACAACAATTGCAGCATAGACCTCACAATGAGCACAGAAGTCACGAAGTACAGCAAGAGAGGCTTCCGGCTCGGGATCGTTCATATACTTCCCACGAATTTCCGGATCGGTCGCAAATACGGTAAATGATACCTCGGTAACACCGTTCTCAATGAAGAAGGCAGCATCATCTTCCGAAGTAAATCCTTTACCACTGGTATATCCCAAATGTATTGGTTTTTTGAACTGTGATAAGAAAGAAACCAGCTCCTTAAGTTCAGGATAACAACTGATGTCACCTCCACCACTTATGGTAAACTTGTCAGCTTCCCCCGAACCAAAGTGCAGGGCTTGTGAAACTTCACCCATAACATATTGAGCAGGTTTGAAGCCGGAGTAGAGTTCTTTGACGCCGCGTGTGCAGTAGTCACATCCCTTTGAAAAGGGGAAACAATGTTTACAACCAAAAGCAGGTACGTCTTTTACTTTCTTAAAGTAACAGTATTTGCAAAACCCGCGACAATCTACGCCGGGATTTCCACCGACATCTGCGACTATTTCCATATCGATCGTGGGTACCTTAATGAATGTAGTACTAAACCTTTGTGGTGCAAAAAACGGGAGAGAACAGACATAGATTATTATTCCACACAGAATTAATTTAGAAAGAGATGATTGGCAGTTCATTTCATACAAATTCAACCGTAAGTATGTCTATAGTATGTTTATTCCGTTGAATAATTCAAATTAAAAGGCATAATAGGCAAATTCTTTAATGATTAATGATGATTGAAATTCAGAACCTCACGACAAATCCAAAAGCTTTAAACCTGAAAACAACGTTCCAAATTTGAATCAATTAGAAGAATGACCAATTGGAAACATCATTTAACACATAACCGGCATCAGTAGGAAACTACTGTGCCATCGCTCAAATCATGTGGTTTCCATCGGGATTTCTGGAATAAAATTAGGAGGAAATATCGTGTCTGACAAAATAGACATATATGACGACAGAGGTACACTGTTGGAAAGCGGCGTCGACATAATGGCACTCGCACCAACAACAAATGCAGCAATCGGAAAGATCATCAAAGACACAAAGAGGACTGTAGCTGTCAACCTTGCAGGTATCGAGAAAGGTCTCGCAACCGGCAAGTATGGTGGTAAAGGACGTCAGATTCTCGGACGTGAACTTGAGTATGATATCGTAGGGAACGCAGATGCTATCGCAGAGTCTGTTGCAAACCTTGTAAAGGTAAGCGACGACGACGACACAAACGTAAAAGTGATCGGTGGCGGAAAACAGCTTCTTGTGCAGGTTCCAAGCGCAAGGACAGACGCTGGTGCTGACTTCGTTTCAGGAAGTACAGTAAGTGCAGCAGCTGTTGTACAGACCATCATTGATACATACAACACCGACATGTTCGATGCACCACTCGTAAAGGGTGCTGTCTGGGGTAGCTATCCACAGACCATGGACATGAGCGGCGGTAACGTTGCATCAATTCTCAGCATACCACAGCAGAATGAAGGTCTCGGTTTCTCACTTAGGAACATCATGACCAACCACGTCGCTGCTATCACAGGCAGAAAGGCACTCAACGCTGCTGCACTCTCCTCAATATACGAGCAGGCAGGTATGTTCGAGATGGGTAACGCAGTGGGTTCATTCGAGAGACACCAGTTACTCGGATTCGCATATCAGGGTCTTAACGCTAACAACTTCGTCTACGAAACTGTCAAAGAGAACGGCAAGAACGGTACAGTCGGTACAGTCATCGACACCATTGTCGAGAAAGCAATCGAAGCAGGTATCATTGAGGTAGACCACAAGGCACCATCCGGATACAACTTCTACAAAGCAAATGACGTTTCCATGTGGAACGCATGCGCAGCAGCCGGTCAGCTCGCAGCTACACTCGTAAACTGTGGAGCAGGCAGAGCAGCTCAGAACGTATCATCAACCATCCTGTACTTCAACGATATACTCGAGAAGGAAACAGGTCTTCCAGGCTGTGACATGGGTAGAGCACAGGGTACTGGAGTCGGATTCTCTTTCTTCAGCCACTCAATCTATGGTGGCGGTGGACCAGGTATCTTCAATGGTAACCACGTTGTAACAAGACACTCCAGAGGATTCGCAATTCCTTGTGTATCCGCTGCATGTTCACTTGATGCAGGTACTCAGATGATCACCATCGAGAAGACATCAGGACTTGTCGGAAATGTGTTCGGTTCAATCGAAGAATTCAGAGAGCCAATCAAAGCAGTTGCAGGGGCACTCTAAATAAAGAGCTCTAACAGATCTTGAAGGTAATCAATAATGGTCGATTCTGCATCAAACACAGAGAACCTCATACAGATCGAGATATTTCCACGAAGGTTACTCAGCCCGGAAACCGCACAGGAACTACTCGTCGAACTGAGCAAAATAGAAGGCATCACAAGGGCATTCGTACAGGGCCCAAGACTTCCAGTGACCGTACCATACGGTCCTGCGACAGGACAGGATGTCAACCATAAGTTCAGTGACACGATCAGTATCGGTGAAACGGACATTAGCTTGGCTGTGATCGTTGGCCGCATAAGGCTGGAAGTCCTCAACTCTGAAATAAGAGACAACATCAGGGAAGTTTGTGAGCGAATACTCCCGATGGGACTCGAGTTCAGGGAAGGACTTTTCTTACAAAAAAAGCAGACCGTCTCCGACTATGCAAAACGTGGTCCTGGAGCAGATCCGACAGTCCTTGGACTGGCAGATCCGAAAGGCAAAGTGGGTAATCGTATTTGTACCTTAAATCCAGCGGAATGATGTTAAATGTTTGACCGGGAAACACAAGTTGTAGACTGCAGGCATGGAATGGGCCTGGGACGCGGTGGAGGGCTTGCACAACGCGGCACTCTTTCCGAGACCGGACGCCCTGATGTCATCACCGTCGCAATGAGTCCCGGCAGACGTCACATCACAAAACCGATATGTGAACTCACATACGGTATGCGCAGGGAGGATATACAAGTCAGTGTCCTTGTATTGAACTCAGGATCAGGAATTCCTGATACACCAATGAGATCAGGCGCATTCGGGATAACACCTGAAGAAGTTGCGCAGATATCAAGGCATAAGCTGGCAGTTATCCATACAGGGAACATACGAGACCATGTGGTCAAAAAAGTAAGAGAAATTCTAAAGGATGCAGAGGTCCCGGCAATAATCGTCTGTCAGACAAATGTCGACTTCGAGGATTTTGCCAAGGGAGGAATTAAGACCAAATTTGTGAAGCCTAAAAATAACGAGACCCTAACAAAAGGAAAAGTTATGGATATTGTGTCAGGAGTCACAAGAGGAGAATCATGTTCAAGAGATAAGTTGAACGAACTTGTGAAATCCGTAAAGAACACAATGAGATCTATTGATAACTAAGGAGTGTATAATATGGCATACGAAGCACAATATTATCCAGGTGCAACATCCGTTGCAGAAAACAGAAGAAAGCACATGTCCGGAAAGGTCGAAAAACTCAGGGAAGTCTCTGACGACGATCTTACATTAGTACTCGGACACCGTGCACCAGGTAGTGACTACCCAAGCACACACCCACCACTCGCTGAGATGGGTGAACCAGAATGCTCAATCAGAGAAATGGTCGAACCAACACCAGGCGCAAAAGCCGGTGACAGGGTAAGGTACGTTCAGTTCGTTGACTCAATGTACAACGCACCATCAACACCATACTTCAGGTCCTACGCAGCAGCAATCAACTACAGAGGTGTCGACCCAGGTACACTTTCCGGTCGTCAGGTCGTTGAAGCTCGTGAGAGAGACATGGAAGAGATCGCAAAGTTCCAGCTCGAGACAGAAATGACCTGTCCAGCACTTGCAAGCCTTCGTGGCGCAACTGTCCACGGTCACTCACTCCGTCTCCCAGAAGATGGAATTATGTTCGACATGCTCGACAGATGCCGCCTTGAGAATGGCGTAGTTATCATGCACAAGGACCAGGTAGGAAGGGCAATCGACAAGAAGGTCGACTTTGGAAAGCCAATGTCAGAGGACGAGGCTGCCAAGAGAACCACAATCTACCGTGTGGACAATGTCGCATTCAGAGATGACGCAGAGGTCATCGAATGGGTCCACACAATATTTGAGAAGAGAACCGCATATGGATTCAAGCCAGAGTAATCGAGGTGAGATAAATGGCAGATGATAGAAAGAGATTGTTCCAGAAAGATTTGGAAATCAAATTCACAAAAGAACACGGCGACAACAAGATGGAAGGCGGAGAGATCACTGACAAGAAAGTGACATACTACCGTCTTGGTGTTGACCAGAACCCAAGAAAGGTCGAGATGAAGAAAGCTGGCCAGGATATGGCTGCAGCGAGGGGACTCGTTGGTTACAACCCAATGATGCACTGTGGTGGTATACCACTCGGTCAGAGAGCACTCACACCATCCTTCATTTCCGGCACTGACATCATGGTCGAGTCCGATGACCTCCACTACGTCAACAACGCTGCAATGCAGCAGATGTGGGATGACATCAGAAGAACCACAATCGTCGGTATGGACATGGCTCACGAGACACTCGAGAAGCGTCTCGGTATAGAAGTCACACCAGAAACCATCAACCACTACCTTGAAGTGCTCAACCACGCACTCCCTGGTGGAGCAGTTGTTCAGGAGCACATGGTCGAAACACACCCAGCTCTTGTAGATGACTGTTACTGTAAGATCTTCACCGGTGACGACGAACTTGCAGATGAGATCGATGACCAGTTCCTCATCGACATCAACAAGCAGTTCCCAGAAGAGCAGGCAGAAGCACTCAAAGCAGCTATCGGAAAGACAACCTGGCAGGCAGCACACATCCCAACCGTTGTAAGCAGAACAACAGATGGTGCACAGACCTCAAGGTGGATGGCAATGCAGGTCGGTATGTCCTTCATCGCAGCATACAACATGTGTGCTGGTGAAGCAGCAGTAGCTGACCTTTCATATGCAGCAAAGCACGCTGGTGTAATCTCAATGGGAGATATGCTTCCAGCAAGACGTGCACGTGGTCCAAACGAGCCTGGTGGAATTTCCTTCGGTCACATGGCTGATATCGTTCAGACAAGCCGTGTCGACGCAGAAGACCCAGCACACGTAGCTCTCGAGGTAGTAGGTGCAGGATGTATGCTCTACGATCAGATCTGGCTTGGTTCCTACATGTCTGGTGGTGTCGGATTCACACAGTATGCAACCGCTGCATACACCAACAACATCCTTGACGATAACCTGTACTACAACGTTGACTACATCAACGACAAGTACGATGGTGCAGCAAACAAGGGTACCGACAACAAGGTCAAGGCAACAATGGATGTTGTCAAGGACATCGCAACAGAGTCCACGATCTACGGTATCGAGAACTACGAGAAGTACCCAACAGCACTCGAAGACCACTTCGGTGGTTCCCAGAGAGCAACAGTACTCTCCGCAGCAGCAGGTAGTGCAACAGCACTCGCAACCGGAAACGGAAACGCTGGTCTTTCCGCATGGTACCTTTCAATGTACCTGCACAAGGAAGCCCTCGGACGTCTTGGTTTCTTCGGATTCGACCTGCAGGACCAGTGTGGTGCTACAAACGTATTCTCCTTCCAGTCCGACGAAGGTCTGCCTCTTGAGCTCCGTGGTCCAAACTACCCTAACTACGCAATGAACGTAGGTCACCAGGGTGGTTACACCGCAATCGCTTCAGCAGCACACGCTGGACGTGGAGATGCATGGGCAGTCAACCCACTGATCAAGGTCTGCTTCGCAGATGACCTTCTACCATTCGACTTTACCGCACCAAGGAAAGAGTTTGGAAGAGGCGCAATCAGGGAGTTCGAGCCAGCTGGTGAGAGA
Source organism: Methanococcoides sp. AM1 (assembly GCF_900774055.1). NCBI lineage: Archaea > Methanobacteriati > Methanobacteriota > Methanomicrobia > Methanosarcinales > Methanosarcinaceae > Methanococcoides > Methanococcoides sp. AM1. The sequence continues at coordinate 95,613 of NZ_CAAGSW010000006.1, forward strand.
TCACTCATCATCCCAGCAAAATAAACATAAATTTGAAAAGGCAGGCTTTGCCTGCTTTTTTCTATCTTTTTTGATCCGGATATTAGTCCGCTTTTTTTAATCTCGATACAACATTTGTTCATGAGCGAAAGCTTTGTTTGATGGAAACCCTTCACCGATGACATATTCGGCATGCTATAAACATGAAAAAAGAGCAGGTAAATCGATAATTATATCAGTAAAGTAATCATCATCAAAAGCATTCAAACAGGACCGAAGAAACTAAACTTCGAACAGATCATCATATTATCTTTTTACAAGGGGATCACTTCATGGCCACAGAGATAGAAAAGAAAGTAATGGAAGCTAAAATGGCATCCATTACACTTGCAAGTGTAGACACTAAGACAAAGGACAGGGCTCTTGAAGCCATGGCCAACGCACTTGACGAGAACCGCGACAGAATAATAGAAGCAAACAACGCTGACCTGGAAGAAGCCGGGAGAATGAAGGCCGAAGGTAAACTGTCACAGGCACTTGTAGACCGTCTTAAGGTCAGTAATGCGAAGATCGACGGAATGATCAACGGTATTCGTGATGTTATCAAACTTGAGGATCCTTCCGGTAAAACAATGAAGACGCTTGAACTTGACACCGGCCTGGACCTTTATCAGGTAAGCTGCCCTATCGGACTCATAGGAGTTATTTTCGAATCCCGTCCGGATGTTGTCCCACAGATCATGTCACTTTGCCTCAAGAGCGGGAACGCCACCATATTCAAAGGTGGTAGCGAAGCATTGAACTCCAACCGCACAATATTTGACATACTTGTCAAGGCAATGGAAAATACGGAAGGAATACCAAACGGTGCATTCCAGCTCATGGAAACAAGGGAAGAGGTCATGAACCTCCTTGCACTTGACGATTATATTGATCTCCTGATCCCACGCGGTTCTAACGAATTCGTGAAATATATACAGGACAATACAAAGATATCGGTGCTCGGCCACGCAGATGGAATATGTCATGTTTATGTAGACAACAATGCTGATATGAACAAAGCGTATGATGTATGCTTTGACTCAAAAGTGCAGTACCCTGCAGTATGCAACGCCATGGAAACACTGCTCATAAACAGGGAAATCGCTGAGGACTTCATTCCCGAAATGATGAAAAGGTATGATGAAGCAGGCGTCGAGCTTCGTTTTGATGAAGGATCATACACCATCGCAGAAAAACTTGGCCTGAAAAATATTAAAAAGGCAACCGATGAAGATTGGAAAACAGAATACAATGAGCTGATCCTTTCAGTAAAGCTTGTTGACTCCATTGAGCAGGCGATAAACCATATCAACAACTATGGATCACACCACACAGATGCGATCATCACAGAAGATGCACCAAAACGAAAGCAGTTCATCGATCTTGTGGACTCATCCAGTGTTATGGTAAATGCATCCACCAGATTTGCAGATGGATTCCGCTATGGAAAAGGTGCAGAGGTCGGCATTAGCACTAACAAGATACATTCACGTGGCCCGGTGGGAATGGAAGGACTCGTCATTTACAAATATGTATTGTTAGGTAATGGGGACAAGGTCTCCGATTATGCAGGAGATGAGCCAAAGCCATTTACTCACAGAGTGATCGATAAAAAACTATCCGATGCTTTGAACAACTGATAATAACAAAAAGGTGTCCGCTTTGATCAACAGGCAACAGATACTAGGTGATGCTAAGAAAATAGTCATCAAGTTAGGTACAACTTCGATCAGCAGGGAAGATGGAAGCCTTAATACTGAAATTATGGAGAAGGTCGCATCACAGGTATCCGAGCTGCATAGCGCAGGGAAGCAGGTAATACTGGTAAGTTCCGGTTCAATTGGAATTGGTATAGAGATCCTGAACCTGAACTGCCGCCCAAAGGAGATACCCGTACGTCAGGCAGCTGCTGCTGTCGGACAGGGCGTATTGATGCAGCACTGGATGGATGCTTTCCGAAAGTATGACCTTAATGTGGCACAGATACTCCTGACATACGATTCCTTCACCAACAGGTTGACATACCTGAACCTGAGGAACAGCATATCCACACTTTTAAGCTACGGAGTTATCCCGATAATCAATGAGAATGATCCCATCTGTGTTCATGAGATCGAAGCAACACTTGGCGACAATGACAAGCTTTCAGCAATGGTCGCAAGTAAGACTGAAGCTGACCTATTGATACTGCTGACCGATATAGACGGCCTGTTCAACAAGAATCCAAAAAGGCATGATGACGCAGTACTATTGAATACCGTGGAGGAGATCACACCTACCATCGAAAGCTATGGCGGAAGCCCTACCAGCATGAAAGGTGTTGGAGGCATGCGTACTAAAATAGCAGCTGCAAAGATATGCAATATGGCCGGCTGCTACATGGTCATTGCCAATAGCAGTGTGGATAATAGTATTACCAGAATACTTGCCGGAGAAACCATCGGAACACTCTTCCTTGCAAACCAGTACGTTCAAAAGAACAGGATACGCTGGATAATACTTAGCAAAGCATCCGGAACCGTCATAGTCGATCCGGGAGCAAAGGAGGCTCTAACTAACAGTATGAGTTTGCTCCCATCCGGTGTTGTCGAGGTCATCGGCAACTTTGACAGAGGCGATATAGTCAAACTGGAATGTGACGGAGAAGTATTTGGAAAAGGTATCACAGACTACACATCCGATGAACTTGAAGCCATCAAAGGTAAACAAACGAATGTGATAGCAGATATTCTTGGATACAAGAACTATGATCACGTGATCAAGAAAGAGAATATCGGACTTCTCAAATAATAAGTGCCATATTTATCAGATCTTCCAGATAATAGTTATTTCAAAACAAAAGAATGACCATAACCTTATTATACATTTTTATTTACTGTAATACCATACAATTGATGGAACATTACAGGGAGCATTAATGAAGACAAGTACCAGGGAACATAACGGAAGCAAGAGATCAAAGATCCTTGTTGCAGAAGCAAAAGGTCCTGATGTTGAAAGCTTGAGCCTTGTTCTTTCAGCAGACTACGATATAATAAGGGCCACTAAAGGCAATGAAGCCCTTGAACTAGTAGAAAAAGAAAATCCCGAACTTATTCTTCTTGGCAAAGACCTACCAGATATGGAAGGACACGATGTCTGCAAGAAAATAAAGAACAAGATTCGGAACAAGCTGTTACCCGTAATAGTAGTTACATCCCTCCTCGAAAATGAGGAAAAGACAGATATCATTAAAGCAAATGCGGATGAGATCCTTATAGAACCTGTTGATGAACTGGAACTTACAACGAGAGTACGTTCACTTCTTCGCATGCGTCATCTGCACGAGGAACTTGTCAAAGAAAGGGATCAGGTACAACGATATATTGATGTCGCAGGTTCGATCATCGGAGTTGTTGACAGGGACTTCAGAGTTACCCTCGTGAACCAGAAGGCATGTGATGTTCTTGGTTACTCAAAAGAGGAGGTCATGGGGAAGAACTGGTTCGATGTTTTCGTACCGGAATACATCAGAGATGATATAAAGAAAGGCTATTTAGGCGTCATTAGCGGAACTATTGAGCCTCCTGAATTCTCTGAAAAGCCCATCATTACCAAAAATAAAGATGAAAAGTGGGTACTCTGGCACGACGTAGTACTTCGGGACGATGAAATGAACATATTGGGAACCATTAGTTCCGGCGATGACATTACGGAGAGAAAACTTGCAGAAAGCGCAATGGAAGAAGCGAACACGGAACTTAAGTTACTCGATAATATAAAGGACCAGTTCCTGACAAATCTTAATTATGAGCTCAGGACTCCACTCATATCCATAAAAGGTTTCTGCGAACTATTAATGGAAGAGAAGCTGGGGACAGTGAACGATTCCCAGAAAAATGCACTGGATGCGGTCCTCAGAAATTCAGAAAGGCTTCGACATCTGATCGACTCTCTACTGTACGTAAGTGGAGAACGCAACCAGAACATAAAGTATAATATAATACCACTTTATCCTGCAAGACTTATTGAAGACATAATTGAAGATAGAGCCTTATATGTAGAGAAGAAGGAACTGATAATTGAAAATCATGTTCCGAAAAACCTTCCTGCCATACTGGGAGACATCGAACATCTGGAAAGGATGTTTACTCACCTTCTGGATAATGCAATAAAATTTACACCTTCTAAAGGAAAGATCATATTTTCTGCCTCAACCTACGACGATACTTTAGAAATAAAGATAAAAGACACAGGCATCGGAATCCCCAAGGAACTTTTGCCCAATATATTCAGCAGTTTCTATCAGGTAGACGGATCTACCCGAAGAAAATATGGTGGAACCGGTGTTGGATTACATATTTGTAAGAAGATCATTGAAGCTCACATGGGAGAGATCTTTGTAGAAAGTGAGGAAGGAATTGGCACAACATTCACAATTATACTTCCGGTTTGACCCAAGATCATTTTTATTCCCTTAGTGATCTTCCTTTCTATTCGAACACTATAAATATAATAAGACTGGATGATTTATGATGAGAAAAGAACGGTCTGTAAAGATGGTTTTAGCACTCCTATGCATAATCATACTTGCCATCGTGCTAAGCTATGCACTGCTACCCTACGTTAATGCTTTTCTGGGAGCGTTCATCCTTTATGTAATATTCAAACCGGTATATTGCCTGCTTACAGAACGATTCAAACTGCGTAAAGATGTCTCTGCAGTTTCCGTGATGTTGATGTCAATCATACTGGTACTCATACCACTTTATTTCCTGTTCGTTTCTATCGTAGGAGAACTCGAAATTGTTATCAGCAGTATTGCTACCAACATTAGCTATGTTGACATCACAGAGAACATAAACTACCTGAATGAGATTGCACCTGACCTGAAAATTCAGGAAAAAGTGGTCAACATCGCATCCACCATAGGTTCATACACTAGCAAATACATCTTATCAGCACTGCAGAACATCAGCGGCCAGATCATCTCCCTGACTATCATGTTCTTTTTGCTATACTACCTGTTCACATCCACCAACACAGGGTTTGATAATAAGCTCAAGGAATTTGTCCCGTTCAACAACAGGAACACCGAGATACTTTTAAGAGAGCTCAAGAACGTCATACAATCCACCCTCATTGCCACACTATTAATAGCACTCCTTCAGGGATCACTAATTGGTCTGACCTTCTATGCATTAGGAATACAAGGAGCAACACTCTGGGGAGCTGTCACTGCGATCCTGTCTTTTTTGCCTGTGGTAGGTGCACCCCTTGTATGGATCCCTGCAGCCATTGTACAATTTGCATTGAAGAACTATGTTGCAGGTGTTGCAATACTCGTGATCGGAATAATAATCAGCAATATAGATAATGTCCTCAGGCCTTTTATTCAGAAAAAAGTAGGAGCTATGCACCCCTTTGTGTCCCTGCTCGGAATATTTGTAGGTATCTACCTCTTCGGGATCATAGGTATCGTAGTAGGACCATTACTGATCTCAACATTCCTTTTGGTATTGAAGATGTTCAATGAGGAATACCTTCAGGAATGAAAGAATGGGAACAATGAAAATATTGTGCAATAATATGATATTAACATAATATCAAGTGTGCATGCCGAAAGCGCGCTTTATCTTTTTCCCGGTTCCCACGATCATCTGTTTTACAACATAGGAAACAGGCGTCCTTCGCCCTCCGGAAGTTACGTTCCCGTCACGTATGGCCTGAAGCACTGATTCCACCGTCCTTTCCGAAGTATCCACCTCAGTATAAGAACAACCAACCATCTTTGCTTCATGTGAATCACTGCCTCCTACCTGCGGGAAATCAAGCTCTTTTGCAACCTTTTTTGCCTTGTTGTTAGCACCACCGGTCACACACCTGGAATTCAGGACCTCTACAGCATCAGCATCAAGCCCTTCAACGTACCCGATACCATGAGATGTTATCTTGAAAGGGTGAGGAATTACCACAACACCTCCAAGCTCTCTTGCACGTTCTATTGTTTTCTCAGGGGTCATTCCTGGTTCGATGTCCCCATCCGGAGCAAGTACCAGGATATGTCCTTTAGAAGAGGTGACCTCAATCCCAGGGATAACAACCATATCAGAACCTAATTCCTTTGCCCTTCTGGCACAGGCAAGGCCTCCCTCCCGGGTATCATGGTCACATATTGCAACACCATTAAGACCATTTTTTTTTGCAAATTCAAGAATAGAATCTATTTCAGCATTGCTATCCTTTGAAAAACAGGAGTGGACATGAAGATCAATACGCATATAGAGAAAGCTGTGCTTTCCAGTTATAAAGTTTTTGAAGAATGCCCTGCATAATTGGTCAAAAAAAGAAAAATAGGAGGACTAAAAAGCGAACGGGATGAATCAAGTCGATTAAATAGGGGATTTGTGGTGTAGTACTTAGGGGATGTATGAAGAAACCCGTTCGCAATTATACAAACGTTCTGTACCCATATATACTTTTCGCATGTATACGAACAAATATTAACCGAATGTTAATATTATTAAGAAGAAATAGCGAAAGACTGCATTTTCTGAATGATCTCATCCCTTGCTTCTATATCCATAATAATAGAATCACCGTACTCGATCGTGTGCACAATACCTTCATCATAAAGCCATGATACCATGGACATCCCCTCTTCGGACATCGGGATGGATATCCTGCAATGTTCCCATTCAGGAAGGTTACCATATAGAAGCTGCTTAAGTTCGTCAAGGCCTTCTCCAGATATTGCAGATATCATGACTGGATCAGGAGCAAGATAATCGATCACGTCCAGCTTTTCTTTCAGATCATCTTCAGGAAGCAGGTCTGTCTTGTTAAGAGCAGTAACTATCACAGCACCCTCTGTTCTCTTCCAAAAGATATCATGACTGACTGCCAGTTTCTGTCTGATAACATCCACAGGATCACTCATATCCACCACAAGAAGAATGATATCAGCCAGGAAGATCTCATCAAGAGTTGACCTGAAAGCATCTACCATCCAGTGAGGAAGGTCTTCGATAAATCCCACAGTATCCGTCAGAAGCATTTTTCTTTTGTTGATCGTGAGAGAACGTGTTGTAGGAGACAGTGTCGTAAAAAGCATGTCCTCGACTATTGTCCCCTCCTCGACAAGTGACTGGAAAAGGGTACTTTTTCCCGCATTCGTATACCCTGCCAGAGCTACAAGTGAAAAACCCCGCTCATGCCTGAAACTGCGAAGTGACTCACTCCCCTTGCACGAATGAAGAAGTTCGGTCCTGATCCTTACGATCCGTTTCTTAATATCCTGCTCATACGAATCCTCATATCCTCCAAGACCCATAAACCCCGGTCGTTCCTCTTTTTTCAGCAGGGAAACAATAGACCTTGCCTTAGGAAGCTCATATTGCAATTTTGCAAGCTCGACCTGCAGTTTTGCACGTCTTGTGGTAGCTCTTGCAGCAAATATCTCAAGGATAAGCTGGAACCTGTCCATAACCTCACATTTGCAGGTCTCGGAGATATTATAGATCTGCGTCGTTGATAGCTGGTTGTTAAAAATTACTTTTTCAGCATCCAGAGCTTCTACAAGTTCTGCGAGTTCATCTGCCTTGCCACGACCTACCTGGTACTTCCGGTCAGGATATCTTGATTGCACCAATGTGCCAACAACCACATAATCAGCAGCATGTGCTAACTCCTTGAGCTCGGCCAGCTTCCGCTCATTTGCAGCATCATCAGAATTCGGATCATTTCGTTGGACAACAATGGTTTTTTTCATAATACAACCTTGAACGGAATCATGCGGATACATATCCAATGTTTATCTATTAGTGATAAACAAATTGATGGATGTATAGGTAAGTGGTTAAACTAATCAATCGATCAATCAATCAATCAATCAATCAATCAATCAATGCCCAATTCCTTCATAAGAAGATTTCTGGAACTAAGGGACACATGGTGTGCAAATTCTATTGCCAACCTTTCGCTTAGAGATTCCTGATATTTGAACTCGCGTGAGAACATTCTCTGTGAAAGCCATTCCGGCTGATTGTACAGATCCCCATGCTCCAATATAATGGCACCAGGGTAATTTATCTCCGCAACAGTTGTTTCGATAATACTGACAACATCTACAATATCTGGTGCTGAAGATACCAGAAAAGGTTTTACGGCTATCTGGGAAACTGATTCGATATGACTTGCAGAGACATCAACTGCAACAGCAGCACAGACCATGTAGTACCCCCGATTTATCCTGTGACGACCTGAGATATCAACAGCTATTATTGGAAACATTCTATTACTCGCATAGGTATTGTTCATTAATTCAAGTATCGGTTCCGGTTATTGATAATTCAGGCATCCAAGTTCATCTATTAATTTAAATATTTATTTGAACACCCATTTAAACATTCAATATATTTGAGATATTCGAGAATATTATTTCATAAGATTCCGAATATAATCTGTATCCTTGAGTATTTTGAAGCTTACAAAACCACCTACAATAAGGTTCATGTAAAGTGTGAAAACACGCCATGCAATAACAACTATGCCAACCATGTAAGCCGGAACGAAAACCGAGAACAGGGAAGTTGCACCAAGCTCTGCCACGCCACTTGAACCCGGAGTGACCGGAATGACCAAGAGTATCATTAGCAGAATCTGTGCAGCAAATGAGATGATAATAGATGGTGGCTGATTCAATCCCATGAGGATCACCGGAACCATGGCAAATTCAACCAACCAGAAGAGAACAGTGTAAACACTACCAAATAGCAATCCTTTGCGCCCTTTTGTCACAAAGAAGGCCATGCTATCATGGAAGTCTTCAATGATAAGATCGATCTTTCCCAGAACCCTGTCAAGACGAGGATCGCCTCCCTTCCCCATAAATCCTGCAACCCGATGAAGTATGAAGTAAAGCGCTTTCTTTGTATGGTGAGGATGCCAGACTGCATAGATCACCATTACAAATATCAGAATGAGGAACAACTCTCCGACCATTATCACAATATCCAGGCCGGATGACGATATGATCCTGCGGAACAGGTGAAGGGCAAGTGGGGCCGACATCATGATAAGGATACCGTCAAGTAATCGCTCTCCAAGAACTACCGCAGTAGCCTTTCCCACAGGTACATTGTCCTGATTTAGCAGATGTACCCTCAAAGGCTCTCCGCCAATTGATGATGGAGTGACAGATGCAAGGAAAGTGCTTGAAGTAACGATCTCGATCGATCTGGATAAACCCACCCTGAAGCCAAGTGAGTTACACATTGTTTTTGTCCGCAAGCCCCAGAGGATATAGGAACTCAAGTGAAGAAATACAGCAGCCAGAAGGAACTCCGGCCTTATATCATGGATAAGTTCCAGTGTTTGTGGACCTATTGTATAGAACATAACAAGAACAATGGAAATGGCACTTATAAGAAAAGAAATTAACAACCATTTTCTTAGCTTGTTCACATAGATCATTCCTATAAATAAGGGGATTTTTCAGTCGAATTAATATTACTGACTATATACGTAGTCCCATATAACAGATTTGTTTCGATATATCGACTTGTCTGACGATATACATAATGTATAAATATGATGCAACCTAATTCATTCTAATTAAAGAAGATGACGGAAGTAAAAAATGCAGAAAGATTTAAACCTTAGAAGAAAAGGAACAGAACCAAACAACAAACTGCATTTTATATCTAATTTCCTCCCATATGCATTTGCTGCAATCCTTGTATTTGGCCTGATGCTTCTGCAACTAGATATTGAGCATTTGCTGAAACTGAACCCTACATTGAATTATGCAAGTTTCATGGTCATGATCGAAGGAGGTGCCGTAACTCACCTACAGGCTTTTGCTTCACCCTTGCTTACGTACATTTCAGCCTTTGTATACCTTATTGGATTCACCGGCCTCCTGATAGGTACTTTCCTTATATTCGCATATAAAAAGGATGAAAAAAGCCTGCAGGAGTTCTCTATAGCATTTACACTCATCTACCTGATAGCATACCCGTTCTACATATTGTTCCCTGTGGACGTGACAAGTAAAACATTACCCAATATGGCACCATTGCTTTACACCCTTGATCCATCCATCGTGCATTTCGTGCGTATCTGCGACCCTACACTTGACAATTGCTTCCCAAGCCTTCATGCAGCACTTTCCCTAATGGCAATGTTGCTCATTATATCCAGGGCAGAAAACATAGGATATAAAGCAGTTGCAGTTGCAATCACTATTGCCATCCAGTTTACGATATTGTATCTGGGAATACATTGGATCACTGATATGATCGGAGGTATAATGCTGGCAGTTACAAGTTACTATATTGCAACAAGATACCGTGAGAATATATTAGGATGGTCGGAAAGGATTAACTGTAAAGACGAACAGGAAATCAGAAAAAATGAAAAAGAGAGTAAGGGAAGGATATCACAATGAAAATAATGCTCTTTGTTTGCGGGGAAGGACTCGGACATACCAGCCGCTGCATACCACTTGCACAACAAATACAGGCAGCAGGTCATGATGTAATGATCGGAGCCTACGGGTATTCCAGAGAACTCATTGAAAAGAAAGGATTGCAAACAATAGAGATTCCGCCGGAGATCCAGCTTGTGGGTGATGCAGGCAGCCTTGATCTTAAAAGATCAGTCCTTGCTACCATCAAAAGTGGTCAATTGCTCGGGATCAGAAAGGTCAGCAGGCAATTGAAAGAATTCAAACCCCAGGTGGTTATATCAGACAGTTATTACACTGCAACCCTTGCTGCGATGTTCAAAAAGATCCCTGTGCACCTTATGATAAACCAATCTAACATGGAGGAATTCTTTTACGATAAAGGATCTTTCATGAAGCTCATTGGAAAGGTAACAAAGAGATTTTATAACGCGATATTCAGGAAAGTTGACGGGATCATCATACCGGACTATCCTATGCCAGACACAATCTGTCGCCTGAACCTTGATCTTGAGGATGAAAAAGAAGATAATGTGTTCTACAGCGGACCACTTGTCGGGAAAAAGTATGAAGAAGTGATCGAAGCGGATCTTAGCAGACCGCATGTGCTTTCCACAGTTGGTGGTTTTGGATATCGTGAACCGATATTTCGAAAGGTCATCGAAACAGCAAGACTGGATACTACGATCAGTTATACACTCCTGTCCGGGCCAAGTGTCGATCCCGATGACTTCACTGACCTGCCAGAAAACGTGACCATACTCAGGTTCATTGAGGACCAGTTCCCATACATAAAAAGTTCCGATCTTGTAATTGCACCCGGAGGTCACAGTACGATGATGGAAGCTCTTTCATTTGGCATCCCGATGTTATCTTTTCCGGACATTGGACACAACGAGCAGGAGAACAACGCTAATGCACTGGAAGAAGACGGATGCGGAAGGAAGTTGAACTATTCAACGTCCCCTGCACAACTCCTTGAATACATACATGAGATCACAAATGACGGAAAGTTACTTGAAAAAAGTCGGGAGCTACATGACCTCTCCAACGAACTTGACGGACCATCTGCTATCACAAGGATGATGGAATTAAAGTACATGAAATGATCTTACGCTACAAAAGATATTTCACTTCTGATACCATTAATGGATATCATAATAATAACAGCGTTTACTCAATATTATTTCCAATAGGTGCATTAGATGATAATTCCTGAACCGATCGAAAATGAAGTGAAACTGCTTGGGGGAACTGAAGGTATTGCATTGAGGATCGCAGATGATGACAAGATCGCCAGGCAAAGTGGCATACATCATGCACTATCCTCCGCGATACGCCTGAAAATACTCAACCTTGTGCTGGTGCAGCCCCTGTGTGTCTGCCTGATCAAGGATATCACAAATATGCCCGATTCAAAACTCTCCTACCATCTTTCGATCCTTGTGGATAATGGGCTTATTCATCGGGAGAAAAGTGGTAACTGGATAATCTATCATCCAACAGAAGAAGGCAGGAAGTATAAGGTAGAGCCTTAAAAGAACCCAAGACTTCTTTCAGCTTGTTTCTTGTTTTTGTTATTTATTATTATTAAGATCTGCAAAGAACAGAGTTAAACTTAATTGAATATTGAGATGGGCCTAACCGGATTTGAACCGGTGATCGCCCGGTTATGAGCCGGGCGCTCTAACCTGACTAAGCTATAGGCCCTCAAAAAAAGGTAAGTAGAAAACGCCGCCAACAGGGCTCGAACCTGTGACATTCTGATTAACAGTCAGACACTCTACCAACTGAGTTATAGCGGCACTTGATTGCGCTTCAACGCACGATTCCTCCTAATGCAGTTATCGAACTTAAACCTTTTGTTCGAAAAAGCAAAAATGCCCGCAATAAGCAGGAATTTTCGCAATTTTGAACCAAAATACCGCCCTAGGATTCCACTCAAAGACCACCATATTCACCATAGATATTGATAGGCTCCCCACAATTGCGGCACTTGTGCTCCGGAGTAATATTGTACTCATTCACATCGAATAGCCCGCGCCCTATCAGAAGTTCGCCACAAGAAGGACAATATGTGCCCTCATACTGGTGGCCAAAAACGTTTCCAATGTAAACGTACCTCAAACCTTCATCCAATGCAATACCATGGGCTATCTCAAGTGTTTCCACCGGTGTTGGCGGCAGATGCTTCATCTTATAATATGGCTGGAATCGGGTAAAGTGTATCGGAGTGTCAGCGCCCAGATTTTCATATACCCATGCGGAGAGTTGCCGTAGCTCATCCTCAGAATCGTTCAGTGTCGGTATGACAAGATTAACTACCTCCACATGCATCCCCAGTTCCTTTGCCAGTTTTGCAGACTCCAGCACAGGTGCAAGCCTGGCACCGACAGTCTCCCTGTAGAACTCTTCCGTAAAAGCCTTGATGTCCACCCTGAAAGCATCAAGATAAGGAGATATGTGCCGCAATGCTTCCGGAGTGATGTAACCATTGGTCACATATACTGTCCCCAGTCCGGATTCTTTTGCCAGCTTTGCAGAATCATAAGTGTACTCATACCAGATGGTCGGCTCGTTGTAGGTCCATGCAATAGATGATGATCCTGTGGCAATGGCCCTATCCACTGCTTCCTGCGGCGTGATCTCCATGGATACAGCCTCATCCAGCCTGACCTGGGAAATTGTCCAGTTCTGGCAGTGCTTGCATCTGAAATTACATCCAATGGTCCCCAGGGAATAAACCTTTGAACCGGGTTTAAAATGGAACAATGGTTTCTTCTCAATTGGATCAACTGCCTCACTGGAAACAGTGTTGTAGATCAGGGAAAAAAGCATACCATCGCGATTCTCCCTCACCCCGCAGATACCACTTTTACCTGAAGATATCTTGCACCTGTGATTGCAAAGGTTGCATCGAACTTTCCCCTCATCCAGCTTTTCATAGAACATCGCTTCTTTAAGCATTAGTATTCCCCAAGACAACATTATCACAGATGGTTAAAAAACCTTCTTTAAGTAGAATGGAACGAGATGAGATAAGATCCAGTTAAATGAGAAAGAGTGGAATAAAGTGCAATAGATCAGACTGGTGTGAATGAAGTGAGATGGAGTGGAGTGGAATCGATAGGAGTAGAATAGAATAAAGATCAAAATAAAAAAGAAGAAAAGATTCCCTCCACCATGGAAGGGAAACGAAATCAATAGTTCCTGGTTACCATGTAGTCTGCGATAGCAAGCAGAATATCCTTTGCCTCAGAGTCGTCAAGAACATCGAGCATCTTTTTACCATTTTCAAGGTAAGTTGCAGAAAGTTCCTGTGCATATCCAATTGAACCGGATCTTTCAAGTATGGCAACTGCCTCATCGATCTGTTCAGGAGTAGCAGTTCCGCCTTTCCCGAATATCTCAAGTTCAACGCCATTGTTGAGAGCGTGAATAGCTATCAGTGTCCTCTTGCCTTCTATCAGGTCGCTTCCACGGACCTTGCCGAGGATCTCTTCAGGAGTCACCATGTCGATGACATCATCCTGTATCTGGAAACTTATCCCTACAAGACGGCCGAACTCATAAAGCGCATCTGCAACCTCATCGGAAGCTCCGCCAAGCAGGGCACCGACCTTTGCTACTGCACCATAGAGCACAGAGGTCTTTTTCTCAACCATCTCAAGATACTCTTCTTCTGAAACAGAATCACGAGTCTCAAAATCAATATCCATCCACTGACCTTCACATATTTCAGTACAGGTCTTTGAAAGAAGAGCAACGCACTTCAGTATGCGTGCAGGATCCTTCTCCATAGATGAGATGATCTCAAAAGCTTTGGAATAGAGAGTATCTCCTGCGAGGATAGCACCTTCACTGCTCCACTTTACATGAACTGCAGGCATTCCACGCCTGACATCGTCATTGTCCATTATATCGTCATGGACAAGGGTGAAATTGTGAACCAGTTCAACAGCTACTGCTGCCGGAACAACGGATATGGGATCGCCACCTACCGCCTCAGTTGCAAGCATAAGGACAGTAGGACGGAGACGTTTTCCACCTGCATCCGGCAAGTACCTTGATGCTTTGTAAAGCTCTTCAGGATGTGCGATCGGAAGAAGTTCCCCTATCCCTTTATCGACATGCACACTTCGCTTTTTTATTTCATCCATAAGATCCATACTAACCACGACTATGTTATAATTCAAATGATCATTCTTCAATATATAGTTCTTCACCATTTCTCAACAGGTGTACGGTATCGCCCAGAACGTAGCCGGCATCTTCTGCCATCTCGATATAAGCGCTGTGCATCTCGATAGTACCGTGAGCAGGGATTACGTGTTCTGGATTGATCAAACGCAGAAGTTCCCAGTGATCTTCACGATAAGCATGTCCTGAAACGTGCACGTTATCATAGATACGGCCACCTCTCATTCGGATCTTGGTTTCCAGTGCGTAGCGGTTTGCCTGTGTCATTGGACTTGGGATCACGTTTGCAGAGAAGATAACACGATCTCCGGACTCAATTTCATAAGGAGTATCACCCTTTGCAACTCGTGAAAGAATAGCACCAGGTTCACCCTGATGACCAGTTACAATAGGCAGGTATTTTTCCTTACCTTCTTTCATGATCTTCTTGAACGCCTTATCGATATCCTTTCTCTTACCGTAGATCTCTACATTATCAGGGAAATCAATGTATCCCATATCCTTTGCAGTTACTACATACTTGTCCATGGAACGACCCATCAATACAGGAATACGCCCCATCTCTTCAGCGAACTGGATGATAGAGTTAATACGGGATATGTGAGAAGCGAATGTCGTTATGATCATTCCAACATCTGATTCCTCTGTACCAAGAAGTACATCACGGACCATGTCATGAGCGATCCTCTCTGAAGGTGTTTTCCCTGCACGTTTTGCATTGGTACTTTCCACCATCATACAGATGACGCCTTCCTTTCCGAGTTCCCTGAGCCTGTCAAAGTCCGGCTGCTCACCCAGTGTAGGTGTACGGTCAAGCTTGAAATCACAAGCATAAAGTACAGCACCTGCTGGTGTGTGGACTGCTACGAATACAGCGTCGATTATACTGTGCTGGACACGTATCAGCTCAATAGATACCTCATCATTGACCTGGTAGATACCACCTGCTTCAACCGGGATGATCCTGTTCTTTACACCGAACTTGCGTTCTGATTCGATCTGCTGCTTAACAAGAGCAACTGTGTACGGAGTACCGATGATCGGTGCAGTGTACCTGTGTGCAAGCTTTGAGATCGCACCAATGTGATCAAGGTGCCCGTGTGTACAAACGATAGCAGCAACGTTGCCGTTGACCTGCTTCATGATCGTATCATCAGGTATAGCACCCATTTCAATCAGTTCAAGAGAATGCATCTTATCAATTTCCACATCCTCATGGATCTGGACCCTATCTAATCTCAGACCCATATCTACGATAATGATGTCTTCGTCAACCCTTATAGCAGTCATGTTGCGGCCCATTTCATTATATCCGCCAACTGCTATTATTCCAATATCTGTCATATTTTCCTCCAATAAATTTCGGTTACTTTCAATACAAGTTATTCCTTTGGTCCCTTGACCAAAAAATGAATGTGAATTGTTGTGTTTTGATGATGATCGCTCTTTTACAGATGCGACCTTACTTAAAGTTCCTTTAAGTCAAAACCACGCTGTGTTATGTATTCCTTTGTCCAGCCTGTGACCACGGTCTTCGAATCAGTATGAAGCTCATTGACAGTCCCACATCCGCAAAGGAACATTGCAACTTTCAGTTCATTGAGCATGCCTGACAAGCTTTCTACCACCGCATCTTTTCCAATCAGTGCAGGTCCAACAAAAGGAAGCGCTGCACTTGCAGCACATGCTCCCAGAGAGAGGGATTTTGCAATATCAAGGCCTGTCCTGACACCACCTGTGGCTATCACAGGAAGGGAACTTCTGCATTCAAGCACACTGGAAACTGTGGGAATTCCGAAATCCCAATATAGTTCACCCAGATGCCCGGATATTGTATCACCACTTTCATTTGCCCTATAAACTTCCACGCCGGACCAGCTGGTTCCACCAACTCCCCCAACATCTATTGCACTGACGCCTGCCTTTTTAAGCATTTGTGCATCTTCTTTGGAGATACCCGCACCGGTTTCCTTTGCAATTATCGGGACCTTCAATGAGCAGACCTCTTCTATAGCTTCAAGCACACCGGTAGCATCCCTGTCGCCTTCAGGCTGTATAGCCTCCTGAAGAAAATTGAGATGAACAGCCATTGCATCTGCATCCAGCATTTCCACAAGCTTTTCAATCGATTCAATGTCGTATTCCCTGAGCTGTGCTGCCCCGATATTCCCATAGACAAATGCATTCGGAGCTACATCACGCACGATACTGAATGAATCTTCCTGTTCAGGGTCCTCTATGGCAGCCCTCTGGCTACCCACGCCGATCCCAACACCAACCTCTTCAGCAGCTTCTGCAAGTGCTGCATTTACCGGCTTGGTATCCGGATGACCTCCGGTTATTGATGCTATCAAAAAAGGTGCCTTCAACTCCTTTCCCAGGAATTTGGTGGAAAGGTCGATCTCGTCCATATTGATCTGAGGTAGTGCTCTGTGTACAAGCATCACATCATCGAATCCTGGCGTAACGTCCCTTGATTCTACCGGACGCTGCGCACAATGCTCAAGATGTTCTATCTTTCTTCTGGACGTACTCAAATTTATCAAACCTGTAAATGTATATTATGATTCTCTAATTGCAGTCCCGATATTTTCACCATTCAGAAAACTCGAAACATTCCCTGCAACTGTTGCATTGAATATATAGGAAGTTATACTTGATGCTTTTCCAAGATCCAGCATCTCAAGCACTTTCCCAAGCATACCACCGGTCACATCCGTACCTGCCGAACCACCGATATACCCCTTCATTTCTTCGAAATTATCCGAAGTGATCACAGGAATAGTGTTGCCCTTGTCATCAAGGACACCGTTTGCAGCACTGCCAACACCAATGCGGGAAGCACCAAGTGCCGTTGCGAGATAAGGAATTACCTGATCACCTGATACGATAGACACGCCTTTTTCAGTATCCATCACTACATCACCATGCAGTACAGGCACAAGACCCTTTTCAAGCATCAAAAGGATGCTGCCAAGATACATCTCTGAGATCCGGCCACCCTTTGCAACAGTACAGCCCATAGGATGAACTGCGATCGCATTGACACCTTCTTCGTCCAGAATGTCCACAACGATCCGGTTCAGGGATTTTACAGCCTTGTGAGTGACAACCGCACCTTCTGCATGGAATCTTTCGGTAAGTGCATACCTCTTTGCCTGAGGATGACCAAATGAACCGGCACCATGAACAATGATAAGTTTTCCTTCAAACCCTGAGATCTCACGCGCAATGCGGACTATCTCTTCTTCCCAGGCAAGACCATCCTCCGAATTCTTGTCGGTAATGACGCTCCCGCCAATTTTCAATATTGTGATATCGTTTGTTGAACTCACAGGGATTCCACCCTTACACCAATATCCGTTGCTTTTGTAACAACAACTTCCCCGCCTGCAGAAGCAATTGCAGCAGCTACCCCGCCCACAAGTTCATGCGGAGCGATCGCCACCATACAACCACCACCTCCTGCACCGGTTATCTTTGCACCATATGCTCCACTGTCACGGGCAGCATACGTAAATGAACTTAATTCAGAACAACCCACACCAATAGCATCCAGAAGACCCTGATTAATATTCATGAGCTTGCCGATAGAAACATAATCCTTTGCATTCACAAGTTCCTCGCCCGTTACTGACATCTTTCCGATGGATGATAGAACAGGACCGACAACATCAGGGAATTTCTCATTCAGCTCTGCAACATTTGCTACAAGCTCCTTTGTAGAAGAGAAGATATTGGTATTACCGACAACAATAGAACAATCAATAAGATCAAGCACCTTACGTTGGGGTATCATGACAACTCCACCCATGGTACAGACATATGTATCAGTCTGGCTTGCAGCACCCTGTATCCTCTGCTCGATCTCATGCCCCATTCGTGCAATATCATCAAGCTCAAGACCAATGCCAAGCAGACTATCCAGTGCCTTTATCGTTGCTATGGTAACAGCAGCAGACGAGCCAAGTCCTGAACCAACAGGTATCTCGGACTCGATGCTGATGCTTACACCTTCAAGAGAGGACATATTCTGGAAACGCTCAACAACCGCTGAAACATAAGGATGGACCTCAAAGTCGATCCCGGTAGTACCGAGGCTGGAACTAATAATTATGGAATCTGCAGGGGCAACATTTATACGTGTGCGTATATCCACTGCACAACAAATAGCGGGTTCACCGTAAACTACGGCATGTTCACCGAAAAGATAGACTTTCCCCGGTGCGGAACATGTGATCATCTTAAAAGCCCCTTGTACAGAATTTTATTCCACAATAATGCCAGCATATCCTACGACATTAGGATCGCCGGAAACCTCTCCGCTTGTGGCGTATTTTATCAATTCGGTGCTCTTTGCACCGTATTCCTTTGCAGCGCTCAACATTGCTGAGATAGGACCATACCCACAGGCTGAGATGTTCTCCTCATATCTTCTGCGATAAAGTTCAGGTACATCCATGTCCAGAATAGCTTCTATCAGATAATGGTCTACACGCTCAGCATGCTCTGCAGGAACATAATGTGACATATCACTTGATGCGATGAAAACTACCTTCTTTCCGGACTCTTTGGCTGCACGCGCAACTTCCTGACCTACCTCCACAGCAGTCTCCTCATCCTGCATACCCATGCATATAGGAAGGATCTTGAAATCATTCCCAAACCTGTGCTGAAGGAAAGGTATCTGTACTTCTATGGAATGCTCATATCTGTGAGCGACCTCATCCATATCGATAATGGTACCTGCAAGAAGCTTGCCAATATCCTTGTCTGTTTCGATCTCACCAAGTGGGTTCTTCCATGTATCCTGCGACATTGCCACAGGGGACCCATACCCCGTATGGTTCGGTCCAAAAAAGATGTACGTATCAGCTTTAGGTAAGCTTGCATAAACATTTGCCGCAACTGAACCAGAATAAACATATCCTGCATGCGGAACTACTGCTCCGATAACATCGCGAGGAGTGACCTCAATGCTATTAAAGCATCTGGAAACCTCTTTTTTAAGGGTCTTCGGACTTAACGGATAGAACTGACCTGCAACAGCTGGTTGTCTCATACTATTGTCACCTCTTGCGCCCCCAATGGAACATCTGCTGTATGAGCAATGGTGCAACGAAAAAATGAGAACAGGTCGTTTAAAGACCTGTTTCAAAGTCGGTTAACTCGTAGTTGAAAGGAATACCCCTTTCGTTTGCAACTTCCCTTGCAAGAAGCCAGTACACAAGAGAAAGTGCTTTCCTACCCTTGTTGTTGGTTGGGATAACAAGATCGACATTGGATGTCATGTTATTGGTATCACAGAATGCAACTACAGGAATACCCACGCTGACAGCTTCCTTAATTACCTGTGCATCTCCTGCAGGGTCTGTCACAATAATTGCATCTGGCTCATAGAAACCTTCCTGAACAGGGTTTGTAAGAGTACCTGGAATGAACCTTCCAACTCTTGAAACTGCGCCTACTGCCTTGGAGAACATTGTTGCAGGATACTGACCGTACTGACGTGCGGACACAACAAGTATTCTGGATGGGTCATATTTTGAAAGGAAATGTGCAATTGATCTGATCCTCTCATCTGTTGACTGGATATCAAGCACGTAAAGACCATCTGTCCTTACACGGTAGACGAACTTCATCATGTTCTGGGTCTTCTGCTGTGTACCAATGTGCACACCTGCTGCCAGATATTCATCTATAGGTACTAATGATGTTGATTCGGTTGCTTCCTGTGCTGCTGCGCTTTCTTCAGCATTAACTTCAATATTTTCTGTAGATTCCATAAAATTCACCTCAAATATTCGTAATTTCTCTTCACTGTAACTGGTATAACACCTTTCTCAAATTCCAATGTAGCTATGTGCAGCGAATCAGTACTATCAGTGTCGATCAATATTGGAGCTTCCATTGCTATCTGAAGTGATCTTGCACCAATGATCCTTGCACGCTCATACCTAGTAAACTTCTCTTTGCTCAACTGATCACCTTATAAAAAGTCCATCATTAGAAAGAACAATTTGAATGTATCAATAAGTGATATTGTATATTAACAAATAACCATGAACCAAAAGCAGTTTTATTCATTTGTTAGTTTGGTCTGTTAAATATGAAATGGTATTCGGAATCCCTCCGAATATGGTCATATATAATCTCAGCTGCCTATCGGTCATCCCTGTAAAGGGAATCATGGGACCGCTGAGATTTGAACTCAGGTACCGGCGTGGTTCGCACAGACTCGAAAGAAGAACCGTGTCCCGAACGCCGAAGGATGGTCCAGGCTACCCTACGGTCCCTTTCACTGATACGGAGCCATTATATCCACAAGGTTGACGTGTGCGAGGAACATACGCCTGCAGCAGTATCTTGTGAAGTTAAGATCATCAAGTACCGCAGCAGGATCTTCTCCGTCCTTCACACGCCTGGTATACTCTTCCCAGCTTCCTGCAATTACTTTTCCACATGTGAAACAGCGAACTGGAATCATTGTAACTACCTACCTTACCTGTAAGATTTCTGATATTTAGCGCGAGCGCCAGGTCCACCGAACTTCTTGGTCTCTTTCTGTCTGGAGTCGTTGACCAGAAGATTCCTGTCATATGCCATAAAAGCATCCCTTAGGTCGGTGTCGTTGGTCCACTCAACAATACCTCTTGCGATAGCAGTCCTGATCGCATTTGCCTGGCCAATGATTCCGCCTCCACTTACCTTAACATCAATGTCAAGGCCGGAAACTGCATCTCCTGCCAGCATAAGAGGTTCGATTATCTTAAGTTTTGCAAATTCAGGTTCATAGATCTCAACAGGTTTCTTGTTGACCCTTGCCTTACCTGTACCTGCAGAAACTGTTGCACGTGCAATTGCAGTCTTGTTTTTACCTGATGAATTGACAACTTTAGTAGACATGAATAAATCTCCCTTAGAATTTAGCACCTAATTTGCGGCTTAGATCACCAATGGTCACATACTTGTTAGAACTTAAACGTGTCATGTTTGCTCCATCAACAGTTGTAAGTTCTGCTTCCTCGAACTCAGTAGGAATTCCTACATAGATCTTGAGGTTAGCCATTGCTTCCTTGCCCCTTGTGCGCTTGTATGGAAGCATTCCCCTGACAGTCCTCTTGAGGATCCTGTCTGGTCTTTTTGGGAAGTAAGGACCGAATTCACGTGTGCCCATGTTCCTGATCTCATCATACTCTTCAAAGGTTGTTATCTTTGAACCGGAGATCACAGCATTCTCAGCATTTACAATTGCGATCTCTTCGCCTGAAAGCAGTCTCTTTGCAACGTTACTTGCAAGTCTGCCCATAATTAAACCATTTGCATCGATTACCGTCATTTGAAACACCTCACTTCAAGATCCTGATACCAGAACCTGCTGGATTATCTTCCAGAACCTGTTCAATGGTAATGCACTTCCCGCCTGCACTTGTGATCTTATCAACAGCAGTTGTGCTGAAACTCAATGCTGCAACAGTTACAGCGTGTCCCAGTACACCGGCACCCAGTACCTTACCTGGAACCATTACCAGTTCGTTCTCTGCTGCACACCTGTTGATCTTGCTCAGATTTACCTCAGCATAGTTCCTGTTAGGTTTCTCGAGCCTTTTTGCCATATCTTTCCAGATAGGTGCGCCGTTGTCACGTGCTGAGTCTTTCAACACTGCGATTAACGATGGAATCCTTGGATTGGTTTTCCTTGAGATTTTAGCTTGTGTTTTTTTTCCCATAATGTCCCTCCGCAAGATTTTCTTACTCACGCATTTCTGCGTTCGAACATCTTTGAAGATGTATCAGTTAATAATTAACTGGAGTTGCACATAATTATATTAATAGTACATAAAGATTATGCGAAAATACGAATGTCATTATTGATCAGAAATGCCTGATACCCTTTGATAGACCACATCAAAAAGATCACCTGCATCACACCCCATGTCATGAGCCACCAGTAAAGCTGCTACTTCCACATCAACAAGTCCTGCCAGAGAATCCTGTTTAATGTTTATGCATGAAGCAACCTCTTTTTTGCTCATACCACTATCTGAGATGAGAATGTCCATTATCTTCTCAATATTACCCTTTTCCCGAAAGAGATCTTCAGATGGTTTGAACCCTGCAGGAATATCCACTGTATCAGCATCCATGTTCAGGATAAGTTCCCCATTTTCAAATTTCAGGATCGAAGACATTATTGCCTGGTCCCTGACCTTCGATGCCTGTGCAGGAGACATCCATTTAAGATCAAAGGACAAAGCAAATTCAAAATCCTTTATAGAAAGAGAAGATGTGGCATTCTTCTTGAAAGGTGAAGCCACCACCAGATTAAATTCATCCATTCATGCACCACGTCGAAGTTCATCTATGATCGTATCTGCCACACGACCACATTCAGTGCGCTCCTGGCCATCTATGTGGTTTACCCTCAAGGTGAGTACCTCAGACTCAAGGATAGCACGCACAAGATATACATCACCCCTTAAAGGCACACGATTATATTTCCCATCAAGATAGCTATAGGAAAGTGTCATCCGGAAATCAATAATACCTTCCGGTTCGATAGTATCGATTACAGAATCTACGTTCTCGTAATTAAGAGGAGCAAAATCCATACTGTTCATCGCGACCTCAACACCGATCTCTCTTTTTGCCTGAATTCGATGGCCTTTCTTGGTCGCGGATTCTGTCACGAACATTCCAAACTTACCATCCATGCCTGCCATTACCTTCACAAAAAAAGGCAGGTCTGAATAGTAACGGTGCTTCTGCTCGAACTGGACCTCCCTGTGAGGGAATCGGTGGTATACGCGCTTTCTCATCATATGTGATCAATACTCCCATTTGATCCGAAAATAATACATGGGCATATTAACCCATGCATTGGTGACATATAAATTAAAGTGTCACAAGTGTTGCATCAAGTATGCCGTCAATTCCGCGGATCTCATCAAGGATCTTTTCTGAAACCTCTGTATCCACATTAAGTGCCATTATGGTCTGCCCGCCAACTTCAGCACGTCCGACCTGCATGCCGGAAATGTTAATGTTGTTAGCACCAAGTGCGATACAGCATGGACCGATAACATTCGGACGGTTGATGTGGTTTGAAACGATCATATAACCTTTTGGAACAAGATCTACATGCTGACCGTTGATCGTTATGATCTTTGGTTCACTTCCAACCACAGCACCTGTAACAGACCTGGAATTAGAATCCTGGAAAAGCCCGATACTAATAGTAGAAGCATACTCATCAGATGTCTCAGACTTGCTTTCCACAACTTCAATATCCCTTAATTTTGCAAGGGCCGGTGCATTAACATAATTCACAGCAGATCCTAATGCAACCTCAAGCACACCTTTAATAGCCGCAACTGTCACAGCCCTTGTGTCCTTTTCTGAGATCTCACCTTTATAGGAGATCTCGATCTTGTCATAATTCGTATCCAGAAGCTGTGCTACTGCACTTCCCAGAGTTTCAGCAAGCCCTATATATGGAGCCAGTACAGCCATGACCTCCGGTTTGACAGCCGGAATATTGATAGTATTGCGAGCGGAGCCGCCGTTTAGGACAGAAATTACCTCTTCAGCAACAGAAACTGCAACATTTACCTGAGCTTCCTCAGTAGAAGCACCCAGATGAGGTGTCACGACCACATTTTCAAGATCGATGAAAGGACATTCAAATGGTGGTTCACTGGTGAACACATCGATCGCAGCACCTGCGATCTTGCCTGCTTTAAGTGCATCAGCAAGAGCTTCTTCGTTTATTATACCACCGCGAGCACAATTGATCACCCTTGCAGAGCTCTTCATCATATCGAACTGAGCTGCATCAAGGATATTACGTGTCTCTTTTGTAAGCGGTGTGTGAACAGTAATAAAATCTGCCCTCTTTGCAATATCATCAACAGTAGTAAGCTCGACACCCATAGCCTTTGCACGTTCCCCTGTAATGAAAGGATCATATGCAAGAATATCCATCTCCATACCCTGTGCACGTTTTGCAACTTCAGCGCCAATACGACCAAGACCAATAACCCCAAGTGTCTTGCCATTGACCTCGACACCCATGAAGTTCTTACGTTCCCATTTCTTTGCTTTAAGAGAAGCATTTGCCTGGGGAATGTTCCTTGCCATAGACATCATCATAGCAATAGTGTGTTCTGCTGCGGAGAGCATGTTACCTTCAGGTGCATTAACAACAATGATCCCTTTTTCAGTTGCAGCATCAATGTCAATATTGTCCACACCAACGCCGGCCCTTCCGACGATCTTAAGATTGTCTGCAGCTTCGATGACCCTTCTTGTTACCTGCGTACCGCTACGGATCACAAGAGCGTCGAAATCAACGATCTTCCCTACAAGCTCGTCCTCTGAAAGACCTGTTGAAACATCGACTTCAAAATGCTCCTGAAGTTTTGAAACTCCTTCCTCTGATAATGAATCACTTACCAATACTTTCATTTTTTGTATCTCCGGATATGATCAATGACCTGTGATATTAATATGGACACTAATGACTGTCTATGTCTGTCCAATAATGGTGAACTGTGCCCTACATCTATCATAAAACACATCCTTCTAAATATAGCTAACTATCCTAGAACAATTAAACGAAGATCATTGTAAGAATAATCCCCCATTCAAAAATGATCATAAGAAAATAAGAAATAAATAAGGTTTAAAAGGACCACAGGGTCCTTTATTTCATGTACAGGCCACAGCGACATGCACCGCGTGTCTCTACATCCCGGCTGCGGGCAGCGCATGGACAGATGATCTTCTTATCCTTTTCGACATCACCAGACCTTTTCTGACAGAAGCAATACCATTCACCAAATTCACGCTTGTTGTTGCAGATGCCCTTTACAGCAGTTGTAATGACATCATAGTCAGAATTAAGTTTGTACCCGGTTGCTTCTGCATTCTTCTTTGATCTCTGGTAGAATTCTTCTTCAAGTTCGCCTTCAAATTTCATATTTAATCACTTCCTTATATTCAGTTAGATTTCTTCAATGCAAGTTCTGCAAGTCTTATACCAAGTTCTCTGCAAGCTTTAATATCAGCTTCATAAGGCTTATACTTAACCTGCAGACCAGGTTCTATTATATCAAAACCGGATGTCTTTAACAGCTCTTCCATTCCCTTTACCGCACCGCCACCCCAGCCGTATGAGCCAAATACAACAGCACTTTTATCTTTAGGACGAAGGCCCCTCATATATGTCAGGAAACCTGATACCGTAAAGAACATAGTACCATGCATAGTAGGAGATCCAAGAGCAATTACAGGAGAGAACATCAAATCCTTTAACATCATGCTCCAGTCATTCTTGCGCAAATGGAAAAGCTTGGCTTCGACGCCACCCTCCCGAACGCCCTCGACAATTTCCTTTGCCATTATCTCAGTACTATTCCACATAGTATCATAAATGACCAGTACTTTTGGAATGACTTCCCTTTTTGCCCATCTCAGATAAGCATCAACGATACGCGAAGGGTCCTCCCTCCAGATCACGCCGTGCGATGGTGCGATCATATCAAATTCAATATCAAGATCTGCGATCTTCTCAGCATACTTTATAACCTTTGATCCAAATGGCATCAGGATATTAGCATAATAGATAGCCGCATCCTCAATAGCACCGCCCTCCACTTCATCCTCGAACCTTACAGAGGTAGCAAGATGCTGACCGAAAGCATCGTTAGAAAAGAGGATCTTGTCCTCTTTCAGGTATGTCTGCATACTATCCGGCCAGTG
Organism: Methanococcoides sp. AM1; assembly: GCF_900774055.1. Classification (NCBI taxonomy): domain Archaea; kingdom Methanobacteriati; phylum Methanobacteriota; class Methanomicrobia; order Methanosarcinales; family Methanosarcinaceae; genus Methanococcoides; species Methanococcoides sp. AM1. Next base: position 122,044 of record NZ_CAAGSW010000006.1, read on the forward strand.
CAGCATCGGAGTTTCAATGAACATCAGAGTACGAGATCCAAGATCAAGTTCATACCCGGTATCCACAACTTCAAAGTCCCAGTCTCGGCAGCCACCAGCCTCATAATATTCATTCAGTCCTGCCTTGCCATGCTTTGTGCAGAAAACCTTAGCATCCTTTGCCAGTCCCATGATCGCAGGCAGACCACTTGAATGGTCCATTTCCACATGATTAGAGATCACATAATCGATCTTAGAGGGATTTACTATCCTGCGTATCCTTTCGATCATCTCGGGAGCAAATTCCGCCTTCACAGTATCTATAAGTGTTATCTTTTCATCGACAATAAGATAAGCGTTATATGTACCACCCTTAGGAGTGGCATAACCATGAAAATCGCGCAGGTTCCAGTCAACAACACCTACCCAGTAGATGCCTTTTGCGATCTCAAGATTTTCATCTATTGGATCCATAAAAACCTCAACTGATCAAGTCTGCATCCTGAAACCGGTAACCGCATTAAGCAAACCGTCGATCAGGTCGTAATGGCCTCTTTCAACTGCAGCAAGCTTTTCAAAGAACTCGCGTTGACCGGCATCAGAAGACACACTTGAAAGCATCAGATAAAGGTCTTCGGTCTTTCGCTCAAGACGCATGGCAGCCAGCATTACCCCGACCTCACCAAGATCTTCACCAGTAAACTCTGATGCGAATGCTTCCCTGAAATCCGGCAGATCTGATTCATCCTCAATGGAAAGATCCTCACCTTTCAGATAGCTTTGCAAATATTTAGCATGCTTCTTTTCTTCTTCTGCAAGGTACAGGAACATTTCTTTGGCAGCAGGGTCCGTGGCGGTTTCCGCAAACTCCAGATAAAAATCCCTGCCCTGATCCTCAAAAGAGATTCCCAGCTTCACTGCTTCTTCAACGGAACCTATATTGCCCACATTCGGAAATTCGTCTGATACATTCTGAATAATACCATCTCCTTTTATATTATATTGCCAAAGAAATAACAGGCATGCGTTGATACCTGCGTTTGTTTCCCCATCAGTACAGAAATAAAGTTTCTCAAAAAATAAACGGTTTTCACGACTTAAAAGCTTTTCTGAAAGCAGGAAGCAGCATAAAGATAAAGAAAGATAAAGCTACATTTACCCCCAGGAAGTCGTCTTTGTTAGAAACCTTTTTATTTGACTGTAAACATTAGGACATTGCATAACGATTAATATATTTTATATCATCAATATCGTTCACTTTAGCTAAGAGGAAGTGTTATGGACAAAATAAAAATCGCAATCGCAGGAATCGGTAACTGCGCAAGTTCACTGATCCAGGGCCTTGAGTACTACAAAGACAAAGCGGAAAAAGATGCGATAGGACTAATGCATTGGGATGTTGGCGGGTACAGACCTTTTGATATTGAAGTAGTAGCAGCATTCGACATTGATGAGAGAAAGGTTGGAGAAGATGTTGCAGATGCTATTTTTGCAGCCCCTAACTGCACAACAGTCTTTTGTCCCAATGTGCCAAAGACCGGCGTAAAGGTCACGATGGGAAACATCAAGGATGGTGTCTCCGAACACATGGTGGACTATGAAGATGACTACAGATTCATAACATCCTCCAAAAAAGAATCCACAGACGAGGAGATAGTCTCCACATTAAAGGAATCCGGCGCAGAGATCCTTTTGAACTTCCTTCCAGTTGGTTCTGAAATTGCAACTCGTTTCTATGCACAATGTGCACTGGATGCTGGAGTTGCTTTTATCAACAACATGCCAATATTCATCGCCAGTAATCCTGAATGGGCACAAAAGTTCGAAGAAAAGGGAATCCCGATCATAGGGGATGACATAAAAGCTCAGCTTGGAGCTACCATTACACACCGAACCCTTGCAGATCTTTTCAGGAAGAGAGGAGTTAAAGTTGAAAGGACCTACCAGCTTAACACAGGCGGTAACACAGACTTCCTCAACATGCTCAACAGGGACAGGCTTTCTTCCAAGAAGACATCAAAGACAGAAGCTGTGCAGTCAGTGCTTGCCGAGAGACTGGATGATCACAACATCCACGTAGGACCAAGTGACTACGTACCATGGCAGCAGGACAATAAACTATGCTTCCTCAGAATGGAAGGTAAGCTTTTCGGCGATGTGCCAATGAACCTCGAGCTTCGCCTTTCAGTGGAAGACTCACCAAATTCCGCAGGCGTGGTCATCGATGCAATTCGCTGCTGCAAGATAGCATTGAACAGAGGAACAGGCGGAATACTTTACTCACCAGCATCATATTTCATGAAGCACCCACCAAGGCAGTTCCCTGATGATGATGCATACCGCATGACAAACGAATTTATCGAAGGCAAAAGAGAAAATTAAGAATTACGATGCCCTCACCCCCTGCAAACTCAAAAACCCTTATTTATGGGGTCGACTTCAGCGGATCAAAGACCGCATGTAAGAAGATATGGGTAAGCAGGGGCACGATACATAACAGAACACTTCACATCAACAGTTGTTGCCCAATATCCGACCTAATGCCAGAAAGTATCAGTAAGGACAGGGATAACTGTCTTTCTTTTCTCCGATACCTCATTTCGACCGAAACAAAAGCCATCTTCGGCCTTGATCTTTCACTAGGGTTCCCTGAAGCAATGATCGATGGCCAAAGCTGGGAAAGCTCAATACTGAATTTTTCAAAAAATTATAACTCCCCTGAAGACTTTCGCGCCAAATGTCGTAGTGCCATGGGAAACAAGGAAGTTAAGCGCAAAACCGAAATTCAGAAAAAAGCTCCGTTTTGTGTTTACAACCTGAGACTTTACAGACAGACATATTACGGCATCAAATACATAATCGAACCATTACTGAAAAAAGAACATGTGCGCATAATGCCAATACAGGAACCTCTTCCCGAAAAGGCATTACTGGCAGAGATCTGCCCGGCCTGCACACTCAAGAGAAATGATATTTACGTACCTTACAAAGGAAAGAGCAACAGGGAACTCGAAAATCGCCGTATGATACTGGCCGCCATAAAGACATGGAAAATTGAACTGGAAAAAAAAGTCGTGAAAGCAGCCCTTGAGAATGCAGAAGGTGATGCCCTGGATAGCATACTTGCAGCATATGCAGCCCATAGTGCATTGCAGGAGATGGAAACTGATCAGCCCTTAGCAAAAGAATACATGTCAGAAGGAATGATCTACGACTAAGGATAAATTAAAGAAATGTGTGATAAAACTAAGATTATATTCACAAAATAATTAGTAAAAGGAAAAAAAGGAAGAGATCCCACACAGGACCCCAACGGAGAAGTTATTCTTTATCAAGACCCACAAGAGCATAGAGGTCTTCGGGTTTCTCAAGCAATGTGATATTTTCCATTTGTCCGAGTTTTTCCGAATTGGACACATCCACCTCACGCATTTTAAGTGTCATCTTCTTTCCGTTTGGTGCAACCGTATCCACAGTTCCTCTTTTCTGGTCAACTGCCAGAATATAAATTGGAGTGTCGCCCTTGGCAGTCTGGGCAACTACATTTGTTACCAGCGAATCAGCAATACCATAGACGATCTTGGCAACACTGTTAGCGGTAGCCGGTGCGATGATAAGAGCATCATAATGACCTACCTGAAGAGGACCGGCAATAAATGGTGAGTTCGGACCTGCATCTGTCTTGAAGTTAGGGAAATCCCTCTGGATGCCATCCCACATCCGATACCATTTCATTACGACCTCCCCTTCCTTTGAAAGGAAGACCATGAACTCGATATCAGTACGTTCTTTAATATCACGCATTACCTGGTAGGTCTCAACTATCTGGTCGCCTGAACCTGTAATACCCCATGCTATACGTTTCATGCCATAACCTCGTGATCAGTAGTTCTCAGCCATTACCTCGAAATAGCCCTGTGGATGGGCACATGCAGGACATTCCTCAGGAGGTTCAGGACCTTCATGGATGTATCCGCAGTTGCGGCATCTCCATGCAACTGTGCCATCTTTCCTGAAGACCATTTCGTGATCCAGATTTGCAGCAAGTTTGCGATAGCGCTCTTCATGACCTTTCTCTGCAATAGCTATGTGCCTGAATACGCCTGCGATCTCAGAGAAACCTTCCTTTTCAGCAACTTCTGCAAACTCCGGGTACATTGTTGTGTATTCGTAGTTCTCCCCTTTGGCAGCAGATTCAAGGTTTGCTCTCGTGTCAGAGATAATGCCTGCCGGATAGGAAGCTGTTATTTCGACATCACCACCTTCGAGGAACTTGAACAACCTTTTTGCATGCTCTTTCTCATTATCAGCAGTCTCAGTAAAGATAGCAGATATCTGCTGGTATCCTGCCTTTCTCGCAACTGATGCAAAGTATGTATACCGATTCCTTGCCTGAGATTCACCTGCAAAGGCCTTCAAAAGGTTCTTTTCAGTTTCACTTCCTTTTAGATCCATATAATTCACCTCATTTTTTCATAATTCGAACAACATTGTTAATAAATACATCTCAGAGTCCCACAAGTGCTTCCTTCTTGATCTGATTTTTAGGAACATTCATATTAAGTAGTAATTCTTCCGTTGCTTTCATCATAGCCGGAGGACCACATACGTAGATAACACGTTCCATTAAATCCGGGATGTGATCCATGATAATGGTATCACATATTCTTCCTTTACAACCCGGCCAGTCATCCTCTGCACGTGTCAGGGTATGCACAACTTTTAGGTTGGCATTTTTATTATCCATTACCTCCAGTTCATCTCTGAATGCAATATCTTCAACCGTTTTATTACTACTTAGAATAATGATATCCGTGCCTGACCTTGTGTCACTGCAATATCTGCAGATGCTGATCATAGGAGTTATACCGATACCACCACTGATAAGGGCGATCTTATCGAATTCACCTTCGAACGTGAAACGTCCATAAGGACCGTTTATGAGTAAAAGATCACCCACATCCATAGAATCAAGCTCATTAGAAAAATCATGCCCTGTAAGCTTCTTGGTAAATTCCAGAAAGCCCTTCTCGGTCGGACTGCTTGATATTGTGAAAGGCTTGCGCTGGACCTCCCCATTTACAGGAATACTGACAAAGAAATATTGTCCTGCCTTATAATCGAAACCATCCGGCCTGTCAATCCTGAAGCTTTTAACATCGTGGGTCTGCTGTATTACTTCAATAATAGGTGCTTCAAATTCCATTTATATTTCCTCCGCAGATGCATTCTTTACCAACTGAGCTGTCTGAATCAACTTGCGGACAGTCTTTCTCATACTTCTCAAGCCTTCATCATCCGCTTCAACACCTTCAGCACCTTTGTCCTGTGACCAGAAGGTGCCTCCAAGATTTGAACCAAATGAACCACCGGATACGGGAAGCATCTCACTTATAATATAGAAGTTATGAATGACCTGCAAAGCCGGCTCCTGCCCGCCTACACGATCACCACCATCTGCCATCCCTGCCCCGACTTTGTTTAAAAATACCTTCGGGTCCCGAGCTACAACCGCACGGCATCTGTCCATCATGACCTTTGTCTGCCCGCTAAGAGTTCCCTGATAAACTGGAGTGCCGATTATCCATGCATCGGCCCATTCCATCTTATCATAAAGTTCCAGCATGTCATCCTTATGTATGCAACCCTGTTTGGTCCGGACGCAATGATCACAATGGATACAGAACTTCAGGTCCTTCCCTTTTGCAGAGAAATATTCAGTTTCCACATCATATTTCTCCTCAGCAAATTCCAAAGCCGCCCTGACCATACGATCTGTTGCCTTCTTTCGAGGACTTCCGGATATTCCAAGCAGTTTTATTACATTACCAGGTATGTTAATTCCTCCAACGTTATTTTTTGGTCCTATAGATACAAGCCACTGCGATCATGGATATTACAAGCAAGATACCACCAAAACCAGGCGTTGGCTCAGATGGAATATCAGCTTCACCATTGATAGAGCCATAGGCGTTCACCATATCGACCACAGGAACATCATAAGTACCTTCACCAAATAGTTCGTCTACCATATCCTGCGGTGCAGAACGATATAATAACTTTGCTTCAACAAGTATCGGATCTACCGAATCTTCAGGCATGACGAATGAATGTGATTCAACTTCAGTTCCTTTTGGAAGGATCCTGTTATCAGAAACAATGGATTCTGCCTCCCACAGTTTATCAGTTACCTGACCTTCGGCATCAGCAAGAACGGTGTGATAGATAACTGCATCTTCAATGTTGCCTTCATCATCAAGCTGCCCTGAATTGTACAGCTGTTTTCCATCTGCATCGGTAACAGAAACTTCCAGCCACATCTGCCTGACCTCGGTGATACCTGTTGGAAGCTTATGCCCCGCCCCGGAGTTGGTGATCGATACATCTATAATGATCTCTTCGCCCGATGCTGCTTCATTAGGCACTGACACTTCAAGTGTTGCAGCCTTCTGCAGCCTCTCCACCGCCTTTTCACCATACATACCATCGCTAAGGACATCAAGCATGAAGGAATTGCCTCCGACTATTTCATGTATTGAAATGTGATCCCTCTTCGGGGCACTGGATGCAGACCTTCCGGGATTTGCTTCAAATTGCGTTATACCAGGAGTCATGTGGCAGTCCTGGCATGTAACTTCGTCTTCGGCATACTGGCTATCAGCCCAGGATGTATAGGTATCATCAAGAGGCAGGCCATTGAAAGGACTGTTCACATTGTGGCACATCCCACAATATTCAGCTTCTGTGTAGAACTCATTGAACTCCGATTCATGGAAAGCCGAAGGCGCATCATCAAGTGGTCCCCACTTGACATCACCAGGACTTGAAATAAACGCACCGTCACCGATACCTGCGCCTTCAGGGACAGTATGACAGAAATCACATTGGACCCCTTCTAACGCCACATCACTTGCCATAGAGCCATCGATCGGAGGAACTTCACCACCCAATACACCTATTGGCGTGTGGCAGCGTGAACAGAATTCATCGGTCTGCCCACCGGTCTCTTCACTTGCCATTTGTAATTCTGCCTGATAAAGTGGATCGGTATAGGCGTAAGCATGCATGCTTCCCTCCCATTGACTACGTATTATAGCATGACAGTTAGCACATTTAGACTGGCTTACGAAGTCATCTGAGTCAAGTTCACCAAAACCGGTAGGTTCCGCTGCAGCAGCAGCACCTGCGATCAACAGGACGAACGATGCGAACAATAACAGGATCAAACAAGAGTGAATAGACCTTATACGAAATCCTCCTCAATACATTATAGCGACACATAATTGAAAGAAATAATTAAAAAAGGAACAAAACCGAGAAAAGAGGAACGCAGGAAAATAATGCGATCCATTATTGAGTTGTTCCCTTTGCTTCCACCAAAAAAGTGGAAGTATGGCTTACTTTAACAATTTCAATGCATCACGGCATGCTGCAATAGCAGGTGCCCCTGATGTGATAGAGATAACTTCCATTGTTTCCATGATCTCTTCTTTTGTTGCACCGTGTTTTAATGCGCTTTTCATTTGTGCTACAGTACATGATTCACATTGTTTGGATGCCACAACAGCAAGAGCCATCAATATCTTCATTTTTGCCGGAAGGGCACCATCGGACAGGATCTTGTGATCACATCGGGTATATTTCCTGACGAACTGAGGATCTATGGCATCCAGTGTTTCAAGGATCTGTGGCGTAAAGCCCATCTTTTCCCCAATACTTTCTATTACTTCCCTACTTTCACTCATGTTTAATCACTCCCTTTAGAATTATAGACGCATAAATTATTAACTCAATCGAATCCATCCTCTATTGTATTACGCAAGCAATAGTTGCACATTATCCTTGGAAGAGCATTGTGCAGGTGTTTGACATTGGGTGGTTTCCCAACGGAGACTGGAAGAGGAAGTTCTTTCGAATGGTCCATACAAAGGCCTTTTCCACATACGATACAAACAGCTACAGCTTCCGTGTCCTTGCCTTCTTCCATACAGTCATAACATTTCATCATGGTAATCACCTCACTTATTCTCCACCAGAGCCTCATGGCATGACGTGCACAATATCTTGAGCAATGGTTGCATATCCTTTAGTTTACATGAATCACCAATACATTTGAGCTTGATATCAAATTCACCATCCCATTCTGGTATTTTCTCACGCTTAAGATGTTCCTTACAAACCCCTTTACCACATACGATGCAGATACCTACGACATCTGTTTCTTTTCCGTTCTTTGCACATTCATAGCATTTCATTCGATCACCGGATTCTTTTTCGAAAAGGTGCTTTTTAATATTGTTCCAACGGCTGTACTGCACAGGAGATTTTTCCAATAGGCATCAAAAATACAGAAAGGAACAATGATCTCAGAGTATATTAAGAGGAAACATTTTTACAGCTACCTGAAAATATACTTCATCAATACAATTCCCAAATGTATTGAATGATAACCCCGGAAAGTCTCTGGAATCACATTAAATGGATTCGTTCTTACTCTTAAAAATACGTTAGATGAATATTTATGCATATCGGTATTTGCACAAAGGACTGTCAGAAAGCTACAGGCAAAAGAAAGGGCATGTTTGAAAAAAGGTCTTCTTCCTAAAATATAAACTAATTACTATAAATTATATCTGATCTTGAGATTGCATCGTACAAACAGATATTAAGCTTAGCATAAATAATAACCAGACGTTCGGGATAAACCAATAAGGTTTTAATATATGCATGTAATCCTGAATAGCATTATTAAATTGGAGGATTTAAATGACATTCGGAATAGAATTCGTGCCAAATGATCCAGTGCTTAAGATCGCACACTACGCAAAGCTCGCAGAACAGCAGGGATTTGACAATGTGTGGATCACAGACCACTACAACAACCGTGATGTTTACTCAACACTGGCAGTTCTTGCCATGAACACAAACAGCATTAAGCTCGGTACCGGCGTTACAAACCCCTACACAAGGAATGCAGCAATCACAGCTTCCAGTATCGGTGCTATTAACGAGATATCCGGCGGACGTGCAATCTTAGGTCTCGGCCCTGGTGACAAGGCAACCTTCGACGCAATGGGAATCACCTGGGACAAGCCATTAACAACCACAAAGGAGAACATTTCCGCACTTCGTTCCTTCTTCGCAGGCGAAAAGGTCACAATGGACGGCGACATGGTCCAGTTCGGTGGCGCAAAGCTGGCATTCAAGACCGGAGACGTACCTATCTACATGGGTGCACAGGGTCCAAAGATGCTCGAGCTCGCAGGAGAGGTCGCAGACGGTGTATTGATCAACGCATCACACCCAAAGGACTTTGAAGTAGCAGTCAAGCAGATCGCATCTGGTGCACAGAAAGCAGGCAGAGATCCAAAAGATGTAGACGTTGCAGCATACGCATGCTTCTCTATTGACAAGGATGCTGCAAAGGCAAAGAGCGCAGCAAAGATCGTTGTAGCTTTCATCGTTGCAGGTTCACCAGACATGGTCCTCGAACGCCACGGCATTGATGTCGCTGCAAAGGGAGACATCGGCGGAGCAATCGCAAAGGGCGACTTCGGAGCACTCATGGGTGACATGGTCACAAATGACATGATGGATGCATTCTCCATTTCTGGTACCCCAGACGACTGTAAGGCAAGGATTAACGAATTGCTTGACATCGGCGTAACCCAGATCGTTGCAGGTTCACCAATCGGACCAAACAAAGAGAAAGCAATAAAACTCATCGGAAAGGAGATCATCGGAGGAAACTGATGGTTCATCCAAAAATTATGGACGTCATCGAGTATGACGTCTGTACCGCTTGTGGGGCATGCGTTTCAGCATGTCCTGCCGGTGCAATAGTAATGGGCGAGAAAGCTGCAGAGATCCGCGACCCGGATAATCTTTCGCTTTACTCACACGGTGCTGCGCCAAATGTATGTGAGGGATGTCTTACATGCAGCAGGATCTGCCCCGTTGTAGACGGTTACTTCGAAGATGAATTTGCAAACGTCAGAAGTTTCCTTGCTGCAAAGAGCAACATTGTCGGTCAGGACGGCGGTGTCACCTCAGCTATTGCACGGTCACTCCTTAGACAGGGTGAGATCGACTGCGTTGTCGGTATCACTATGAACGAAAAATGGGAAACCGAACTTGAGCTCTTCACAAATGCAGAAGATGTCGAGAAGGCAAAAGGTACCAAATACACATACGATTCCGTTCTTTCTGCACTGAGAGATCCATTCAACCAGTATGAAAAGATCGCTGTGGTCGGTGTACCATGCCAGGCACACGGTGCAAGGCTCATCTCCGAAAATGTCAACGACAAGATCGTACTTATCGTAGGTCTGCTCTGTATGGAGAGTTTCTACCACGACGTCATGACCAAGACGATCATCCCGGAGATCATGGGTGTCAACATCGAAGATGTCAAAAAGATGGACTTCGGAAAGGGTAAGTTCTGGGCATACACCAAAGATGGGGAAGAGCACAACGTTCCGATCTCAAAGGTCGCTCCACACGCAAGGAACCCATGCCACCACTGCAATGACTACACATCAGTCTTTGCTGATATCTCAGTAGGTTCAGTAGGTACTCCTGATGGTTGGAACTGTGTATTAATACGCACTGATGCCGGTGAGAAGTACTTCAAGATGGTCGAAAGTGAACTTGAGTTCATGGAAGAACCAAAGCCAGGTATGGGACTTATCGAGAAACTTGCAAAGATGAAACACGACAACAACTCTGAACACTACAAGGAAGTATATGAGAAGTTCACATTTGAATGTGAAGGTGCTCCATTCCGCTAAAGTTGTTGAAATATGAATATGAAAAGGGCATTTTACATCGGGCGCTTCCAGCCATTTCATCTTGGCCACTACTCTGTGATAACAAGTATCGCAGAAGAGGTTGATGAACTGATCATAGGAATAGGAAGTGCCCAAAGGACCCACGAGGCGAACAATCCGTTCACTGCAGGTGAGCGAGTTATGATGATACGCCATGCCCTCGAAGACATTGATGTTCATTTCTATGCTTTACCCATTGACGACATACAACAAAATCCAATATGGGTATCATACGTGACATCAAGAACCCCTCCTTTTGACACAGCTTATACTAACAACCCTCTTGTTATCGAACTTTTTGAAGAAGCAGGAATAACTGTAAAGCAACCTCCAATGTACCAAAGGGAACAACATTCCGGTACAGAGATACGAAGGCGTATGCTTGCAGATGAAGAATGGAAACATCTTGTTCCTGATGCTGTTGCCGATGTCATCGATGAGATCGACGGAGTAAGGCGTCTAAAACGAGTATCCGGAACCGATGGGTTCGACTATTAATAAGATCAGTGTTAAAAACAGACAGATGGTGACACAATGCCACCATCATGATAAATATAGCATGTTTTATACTGCTCAGGACACGATAGAAGCTTCTTCCACCCAGAAACCAATGCCTTTCTGGTAACGTGTTATTCTTCCAATATAAGTTATCTCCTGACCTTTTATGAGATTAGATGCTGCTTCGTTCTGATCAGCCTTGAAAGTAACAGCAGCATCAGAAAGAGAATCTGGACAATGCTGAACCTGTGCAGTATATGACTTACCATTATCAGTAACTGCATATATCGTACCTGTCCACTGGACGAAGTTACCTTTATACTCTTCATCAATAAGAGCAGCAATTTCATCCTGTGAAGTTTCCGGATCACAGAAAACCACACCAAAATCATCGAATGATGTACTGATCACATCAACTCCGAGATCTTCAGCTATTTCGGAAACTTCTTCCGGACTATCATTTGAATCAGAACAACCCGATACCACCAGTACGGACACTAAAAGTAAAATTATTCCTATCTTTGTAAATTTCATAAAAAACACTCCTTTTACAATATGTATAATTAAATGATTGAAAAGTATATCAAATTTTGTCTTCAAAAAAAGAATTATACTAATGCATCACCTTCGTTTTTGTATATATTTATGGCAGTCAGAGATATTAGCTGATACTTGAGTATAATTTATGATGAGAGGGGACAAAGTCCCATCAGACAAACTAAAAGAGGAAACTAAAATGACAACACCAAAAGAAAAAGCCCCAGTTTTCTGTGAAAAATACTGTCCTGTTTGCAGATCTGCAAGAGCAGGAAATAGAATAGGCAAAGCACTGCAAAAAATGGAATTGAAGATCGTTGGAAAAAAAGGATGTATATGGGGAAAAGCGACAACAGATTACTATGGAGTTACACCTGACAAAACAATCCCCAAAAAATAAAGCGGGCCCCTATTAAAATATCTCTTCGCTCCAGTCAAACGAACCAGGCTTGTATTGGGAATAAACAAGAGTGTCATCTCCCGAGAGAATGCCTGAGATAATCCGTTCAACATCCTCAACCACATCATCAGGATCCCTGCCAGTGGTATCCACCTCATAGACTAGCTGACACCATTCAACAGATTCCACAAGGATCACATCAAGACACTCGGCTTCAACATTCTCCTGCACCTTGGGATCTGAATAATTACGAGATTCCAGGCGTTTTTTAAGCTCAGAAGGAGCAGTGCGTAACACGATCACAATGTCAGCAATGTAGTGGGACATGTGGCTGTCAAGTATTGTCACAGCTTCATCATCACCCACAAGTTCACATACACGAGAGAGCACTTTGTCCATATCAGCTACAACGGTATCCCTTGCCTCGTCGACCTCAGTGTAAAGATGTTCATTCTTGATAAGGTCGTTCATGTGTATAACACGATATCCACGACCCTCAAGTATCCTGCAAACAGAGGTTTTTCCCGTACCGGGAGTCCCGGTAAGTCCGATGATCATACATATTCACATGCTTCTAATGGACATTAATCCTTCGTTCCCATACCTGCGATTTTCAGGAAATTTTCAATGAGCTTCAGCCCTTCAGGTGTTAAGACCGACTCCGGATGGAACTGGACACCATATATCGGATATTCCTTATGCCTTACCCCCATGATCAGACCATTCTCATCCTGTGCGATTATTTCCAGATCTTCTGCCACTCTGTCAACTGAAAGGGAATGATACCTACCTGCATAGAATGAGGTCGAGATCCCATCGAACAGAGAGGATGTATCATGTATTACCATTGAAGCCTTCCCATGAACCGGACCACCCTTTGAATGATCTACAGTTCCACCAAAAGCAGTGTTTATAGCCTGATGTCCGAAACAAACTCCAAGTATCGGGATCTTATCACCAAATTCGTGGATGATTTCGATGCAACTTCCGACATCACGACTATTGCCAGGATTTCCCGGACCCGGAGATATGACGATTGCATCAGGAGATATTTCCCGGACCTCACCTATAGAGATAGTGTTCGGAACGACCAGAGTATCAGATTCGAACATGGAAACATAATCCACAAGATTCCATACGAAGGAATCCCTGTTGTTAACAAAAAGTACCTTCATCGTTTTCCCCCCATAGCAGCAATCATAGCAGCCATCTTGCGTTCCGTTTCCTCATATTCATACGTCGGATCGGAATCTGCAACGATTCCGGCCCCTGCCTGTACATTGGCAACACCATCCTTGATTATTACTGTCCTTATGACAATGGCCGTATCAACATCACCATTCCACGAGTAATATCCAACTCCTCCGCCATATATGCCCCTTGCAGATGGCTCGAACTCATCAATTATCTCCATGGCCCTTATTTTTGGAGCACCTGAGAGAGTTCCTGCCGGGAAAATGGCACGTGTGGCATCGAACTGGTCACACTCGGGTCGAAGTTCTCCGCAAACAGTGCTCTCTATGTGCTGCACGTGAGAATATTTCACAACGCTCATGAAATCACTGACCTTCACCGAACCGGACTTTGAGACCATGCGTACATCGTTCCTGCCAAGGTCCACAAGCATAACATGCTCAGCACGCTCTTTCTTGTCGGACATCATCTTAGCAGCATATTCGTCATCCTCGGCCTCATCTTTACCCCGAAGACATGTACCTGCAATAGGATTTGTTATGACCTTACGGTCATGAACGGTCATGAGGGTCTCAGGACTCGCACCCACTATATTCAGGTCGCGGAAACTGAACAGATACATATACGGACTGGGATTAATATCCCTGAGAGTACGATACAACTCCAGAGGAGTTTGTTCTATTTCCATTGAATAGCGTCTGGATAAAACAACCTGAAAGATATCCCCATCAAGGATATGCTGCTTGGCTGCAAGCACCGCATTCTCAAATGCATCTTGATCCATATTACAGACAGCTTCTGATGAGCCTGAAACCACTGGCACTTCATCAAGCCGGACAGCGGCTGCATCGCGAAGACACTGGCACATTTCTTCGGCTTCGTTCAGAGCATCATCATACAATTTGCCAGGATCACAATCCACACCTGCAAATGGTGTCATCACCATGTAGGTCTCATCGGTAAGGTGATCAAAGACGAATGTCCTTGTGGTCAGAATGAACTGCATGTCAGGCACATCTGACTGGTGACTCCTTTGAATATCTAACCAGCAGTCGTAGACCATATCATAACCATTGTAGCCTATGGCACCTCCGAGGAAGGTCTGTCTGTCAAATCGTTCCCCGTTCAGGAGAACAGTTCCATCAGCTGTTGGGAAAACTGTACGAAGAGCATCCACCACATCAGAACCATCTTTTATGTCGGCCATCAGAACGGAACCGTCATCCACAAGATCATTACATTCTAAATCCAGCTTTGAACGAATAGCTTCGATCAATACAGAATCTAAACCATATTCAAGAGTAAGCTTGCGTCCACTTATCTTAACCACGACATCAGGATAAGCACCAACGAAGGAAAAACGTGCATGCCTTTTTTCTTTTTCAACCGATTCCAGCATGTAAGAATAATTTTCATCCTGGAAAGTTGTGTATAACTGCAAGGGAGTACAATCCGACCTTACCTTAGCCATAAGCTGTACAAGTGCAGGTTTCTCTGAAATATTCACAAGCTCTGTGAACTCATCTTTTGTAAGATCGAACGATATCATCTTGCACACCTAACTTCTTTTATAAAACGCCTTATCTTTTCAGCATCTTTTTTCCCATCTGTTTCTACGCCTGAAGCTGTATCCACAGCAAAGGGAGATACCTGCTTTACACACTCTGCAACATTATCAGCATTCAAACCGCCTGCAAGGACCACAGGGATATCCACAAGTTCCACGACCTGCCTGCTTATAGAGAGGTCATGGATCTTCCCCGTACCACCGACCTTACCGGAAACATAAGAATCCAGAAGGACACCATCTATAAGATCCTCAGATGAAAGCAAATTGATCTCACCTACAAGTTCATTCACCAGTACATTACGTTCCGAAGGAACATGGAAGGTTTGAATTATCTTAACATCTGTATTGTCACGAACAGACCTCATATCACCAATACCTGGAGCATTGTGTATCTGAACCACATCCGGTCCGATGGAATTTATCATATCAATAGCTTCACCGGCAGATCCCGGCATGATAACCAATACTGAATCCACAAAAAAAGGCACATGATAAACAAGTTCTTCTGCCTTTTTGAGATCGATCTTCCTTGGCGTTTCCACAGGAACATCGGTTATGAAACCAACAGCATCGGCACCTGAGCTTACTGCAAGATCGATGTCTTCAACAGACTTCATCCCGCATACCTTGACACGCGTTGAGTGATTCATTATCCACCTTTTTACCTGATGTAAATTCTATGAATTCCTTAAGTTTGTATAAGGCTTTCTTGCTATCAATTGCCTCTTCTGCAATTGGAATAGCTTCCTTTATGGAGTTTGCCATGCCTGAAACATAGATCGCAGCTGCTGCATTGACAACAACAATATCCCTTTTTGGACCCTTTTCACCATTGAAGATGTAAAGAATATCACCGGCATTCTCTTCCGGAGTACCACCCACAATATCTGTAGCTTTAGCTCTGGAGATACCAAATTCCTCAGGAGTGATCGTGTATGTGTTCACAGCACCATCTTTGAGTTCAGCAACATACGTTTCGGAAAGGGTGCTGATCTCATCCATCCCATCACCGTGAAGCACTAATACATGCTCCTTACCAAGTTTACAAAGAACTTCTGCCATAAGCTTGCAAAGATTCTTGTCAAAAACACCTATGACCTGTGACTTTGCACCAGTAGGATTTGTCAGTGGACCGAGGATATTGAACATTGTCCTTATCCCAAGTTCTTTTCTGGGGCCTACCATCCTCTTCATTGCAGGATGGAACATCGGAGCCAGCATGAAACCGATACCAATGTCCTCAATTGAACTTTTCACATATTCAGGCTCAAGGTCGATCTTTATACCGAGCTCTTTGAGCACATCAGCACTTCCTGAAAGAGATGTGAATGAATAATTCCCGTGTTTTGCTACATTTACCCCTGCAGCAGCTGCAACGATAGCAGCAGTTGTTGAAATATTAATAGTATTATGACGATCACCGCCTGTACCACAAGTATCCACGAGAGTGCCCTGCACATCAGGAGATATCATATTGGCCACTTTTAGCATAGCCTTTGCAAACCCTGCGATCTCATCGGAGGTTTCACCCTTCATCTTCATGGCCATTACAAATGCACCGATCTGTGTGTCTGTTGCACTCTCAAATATCTGCTCCATGGCTGCTTCTGCCTCGGCCATCGTCAGATCATAACCATCAACTAATTTTTGGAGATAATATTTCATATTGACACTTCCTTGCATTAATGTATAATTGTGTACAATGATGTATAACATGTGTCTTTGTATATAAACTTTCTTCAATGCAAAGCCTTGCACATACAGAAAAAACTAAATGAAGAAGATAAATCACGCATCAGGTCTCACAACCATACCAAAGCTTTTTGCTGAAACGGATCATATGAATATCAGCAGGATACAAAAAGAGAAAATTTATAACTTAAACCCTGAGCAGAAAGAAAAAAAAGTAAAATAAAAGATGAAATACTGATCAGATCCCCTCAGGGCCCAATCCAATCATTTCATAGATACGGGGCATGTCCAGACGTTCACGCATAACATCAGCAAGTTCGTCATACGGATCAATATCCGGAATATCCTCATCTTCAAAGACCAGACCTTTCTTTTCAGCCAGATATTTTATAAGAGCATGCCTGATATTCTGATTCTCAAATAATCCATGAAGATATGTTCCGATCACAAGACCACTTTCATCAGCGCAGCCATCATCTCCGAAAACCGGTCTATTTGATGTTGACATCCCCATATGGATCTCATATCCCTTTACAACCTCACCATTTATGCATCCTAGAATAGGACCACATTCGTTAATGGTTTTCGTTACCTGAACCGTTCGTTTCTCATATGCATCGAACACAGTATCAATGTCGAGCAGGCCAAGACCTTCAAAGCGAGCAGATTCGCCGCCTTCAATGCCGGAATCAACAATTGAATTTCCAAGCATCTGGTAACCGCCACAGATACCAAGTATCGGGACCTTACCATTAAAGGACCTTATTTTTCCAGCCATGCCACTTTCCATTAGATCGTGCAGGTCACTGGTAGTGTTCTTAGTACCAGGAATTATAATAGCATCAGGAGTACCAAGGTCATCGTCAAGATCCACATATCTTACCTTTGCCATACGTTCCAGAGGCTCGAAATCTGTGAAGTTGGAGATTCTGGGAAGGCGTATAACTGCAATATCAACATCATGAACTCCGGCATCATCAGAAGACTTGTCTCCGATCGACACAGAATCCTCTGAAGGGATACGTAGCTTGAAATGTGGAAGGACGCCAAGGACAGGAATACCTGTGCGCTCTTCAAGTTCAGTAAGACCGGACTCCAGTATTGTAGGGTCGCCCCTGAACTTGTTTATGATAAAACCACATACATTTTTGCGCACATCCTCAGGCAGGAGCTCAATAGTACCATAAAGACTTGCGAAAACACCACCTCTTTCAATATCCCCTACCAGAATAATAGGCGCATCGGTCAGCCTTGCAGTTCCGATATTAACAATGTCGCGCTCATAGAGGTTGATCTCAGCAGCACCGCCGGCACCCTCCATAACAATAATATCATACTCATCTGCAAGCCGCCTAAGTGCACCCCTTAGGACATCATGAGTTTCCTCTATGGAGTCATAATACGAGCCTGCACTTTTGTCAGCATAAGGCTCCCCTAGGAGTATTACCTGTGAGACACGATCCCCTTTGGGTTTAAGCAGTACAGGATTCATATCTGCAGTCGGCTCAACGCCTGCTGCCATCGCCTGTATTGCCTGAGCGATACCGATCTCTTTCCCGTCCTGTGTGATCCATGAGTTAAGACTCATGTTCTGTGCTTTGAAAGGAGCAACCTTATGGTTGGCTGAAAGTATGCGACAAAGACCAGTCACAATTGCACTCTTGCCAACATGAGATGCTGTTCCCAATATTAACAGATGTTTTTTAGTATTCATTCACAA
Organism: Methanococcoides sp. AM1; assembly: GCF_900774055.1. NCBI lineage: Archaea > Methanobacteriati > Methanobacteriota > Methanomicrobia > Methanosarcinales > Methanosarcinaceae > Methanococcoides > Methanococcoides sp. AM1. The sequence continues at coordinate 140,463 of NZ_CAAGSW010000006.1, forward strand.
CAACCTTTTATGTGACAACGTTTATTATGCTATATCTAATTAACTCCAATTTACTTTAGTTAGGTGAAAAATGTCAGATCTATTGCACATAAGCGGAGGGCCAACAAAGCCAGAGGTCATTGCGATATCACTATCAAAAATGGACCTGAAAGATGGGATCACATTCTATGATGTAGGGTGTGGAACAGGTGCTGTTTCTATTGAAGCATCAAAAATAGCACGTGGCCTTAAGGTCGTTGCCATGGATGCGAGAGAAAAAGCCATCGATGTTGCAAGACAGAACTTCAGGAACTTCGGCGTTGAGGATGTTACACTAATTAGTGGTGAATCTTCCGAATCTATTGATGAGAACGCTGAGATAGGATCCATTGACTGTGCGTTTGTAGGCGGGACAAAGAACATATCCAAGGTACTGGATGTGCTCTATAAGAAAAAGGCAAGAAATATTGTTGTTAACGCGGTAAGGATCGAAACCGTGGTCAATGTGATGAATAAGATGAAAGAGTTGGGAATATTCTCAGAGGTCATCCATGTCACCATTACCAGAGGTTATGAGCTTACAGGCGAAACCATGTTTAAACCAGAGAACCCGGTCTATATTGTAGTAGGAAAGCTGCAGAGTGCATAAAAAAGGAACTGAAACCATTAATAAGATCTATAATTTATAATACAGTGGAGATAGAAAAATGTTGATAGGAGTAGGACTTGGGCCAGGTGACCCGAAACTTCTTACACTTAAAGCTGTGGAAATTCTCAAGAACAGCGATAAGGTGTATGTACCTGGAGATATGGCAGCAAAACTTGTAGAACCATATGCGACACCAGTAATTCTGGATTTCCCCATGTTGAGGGATTATGATGTTCTGAACGAAGTATGGAAGAAGAATGCTGACCTTATTGCAGATGAATCAAGGAACGGAACTGTTGCTTTCGGCCTTATCGGAGATCCAAATTTCTTTTCCACATTCACACACCTGAAGCGTGTCATGAACAAGCATTACCCTGACGTTGAAACTTCAACCGTACCGGGAATTAGTTCAATAACATCCTTTGCTGCAAGAGCTGATGCAGAAGTTGACAGCTCTTTTGAGGTCAGTGATGGATCTGAAAAGAAGCACAAGATCAGGCTCAAGGCAGTCCATCCAAAAGAGATCATGGACGACTTTAGAAAGGAAGGATATAACGAATTTGTCTTTGCAGAGAGACTATTCTCTGACAGGGAAGTTATTATCAAGAATTCAGACGAGATCCCTGAGAAAGGAAACTACTTCAGCATCGTGTATGCTAAAAAGGACTAAAGAGGTCATCTGAAATGACAGATAATGTAATTACTTTTGTGGGTGCCGGACCAGGGAACCCAAAACTTATCACACTTCTTGGACGCGAGAAACTGGAAGAAGCAGATCTTGTTGTCTACGCAGGTTCACTTGTTAACCCTGAAGTCGTCAACTACTGCAAGGGAGAAAAGGTCGACAGTTATGGCCTGACCCTTGACGAGATCACAAAGAAAATGGCAGATGCCATTAAGGAAGGAAAGAAGGTCGTACGCCTGCACAGTGGGGACCCATCCCTCTACGGTAACGTCGTTGAGCAGATGGAAGAGCTGAAGAAGTACGATATTACAGTAGAACGTGTGCCCGGAGTATCTTCTGTTTTCGCAACCGCTGCAGCACTTGGCACCCAGCTTACACTCAATGGTGTTTCCGACACACTCATCATCACACGTCCTGCAGGAAAAACACTGGAAGAAGATGATCTGAAAGGTCTGTCAAAGCACAATACCACAATGGCAGTTTTCCTCGGTACCCAAAAGATCGAAGAGATCATGGAAAAAGTCGAGTATTCAGACGATACCCCGGTGGCTGTTGTATTCCACGCATCCTGGCCAGACCAGAAGATCATTTACGGCACAGTCGCGGACATTGCACAGAAGGTAAAGGATGAAGGCATCATACGCAGTGCAATGATCCTCATCGGCGGCGTAGTAGACCCTGTCGATTACAGGAGGTCACACTTATACGGAGTAGCACAAAAACCGCTGTAATAACATTTGAACGTAATCTCGATGTGGCCAACAAACTCGCAGACCACATCGATGCAGATGTTATTATTTACAAAAAAGGGATCTTTGAGGAGATCTTCAAAGACTACCAGGCATTGGTTGCAGTCTTTGCAACAGGGATAGTTGTGCGCGAGATCGCACCACTGGTAGTTGATAAATGGGAAGACCCTGCAGTAGTGGTGGTCGACTCCAACCTGAACTTCGCCATATCACTGCTCGGAGGACATCATGGTGCAAATGAGCTTGTACGCAGGATATCCGAGATGGGCGTAGTTCCCGTTATAACCACAGCTACCGAAGTACACAATCGCAACTCTGTAGAAGGTATTGCAGCAAAGCTGGGATATGACATCGTTAACAAGGAATCCACAAGAGACGTGAACTGTGCTCTGCTTGACCAGGACGTAGAAGTCCTGGAGATAAAGGGGCCAAAGATCGTTATTGTGGAAAATGATGTATCGGTGTTGAAAAAAGAGAAGGCGGACCAGTAATGTACTTTGGAATTGGTGCTCGCAGAGGCGTATCATCCGAAGAGGTCATTGATGCTGTAAAGCATGCTTTGAATGAGGTAGGAAGGGATGAAAGTGAAATAAAGATGTTCGCATCATCTACTCTTAAAGAGAACGAAACCGGCCTTATAGAAGCAATAGATAAAATGGGATTTGAGATCAAGTTCCTACCTGACGACATTTTGAACGGTTTTGAAGTGCCGTCTGACTCACAAGCAAGCCGATTTGGACTCAAGGGTGTTGCCGAGCCGGCAGCGTTAGCATTATCTGATAATAAGAAATTGATACTGGAAAAGAAAGTATATGGAAGGATCACAATTGCAATCGCAGAATGAAAATAAAAATGGGAAATTATTCATTATCGGCATTGGACCAGGCTCTGTTGAACAGCTTACTGTACGTGCCAGAGACGTTATACTGAATTCAGATTATATTGTCGGCAACGGCACATATCTCGATCAGATGGAAAGTCTCCTTGGAGAGCAGGAGATCATCCGCAGTGCAATGGGTAAAGAAGTAGACCGTGCTAAAAAGGCAGTAAACCTTGCTAAAGAGAACAAGGTCGTTTCCATGATAAGCGGTGGAGATGCAAATGTCTATGGCATGGCAGGTCTCGTTCTTGAAGTTGCAGAGCACGAAGATCTTGATGTCGATATAGAAGTACTTCCGGGAGTCACTGCCATCACTGCCGGTGCAAGTGTACTCGGTGCACCTATTGTAAATGACTTTTCAGTAATCAGCCTTAGTGATCTTCTTACCCCGTGGGAAGTTATTGAGAAACGTTTGAACGCAGCAGCATCTGCTGATTTTGTGATTTCATTATACAATCCAAAGAGCAGGCAGCGTCATTCAAATTTCTCAAGGGCTATTGAGATCATAAAGAAACACAAGGACGGATCAGTGCCTGTCGGACTTGTCAAGAACGCACTCCGTGGCGATAGCCAGGACTACATTGTCACAACCCTTGAAGATGTACTTGACTACAATGATTGGGTAGACATGAGCACAATGATAATCGTCTGTAATGCTGATTCTCGAATCTGGAAGAATGAGAAAGGCGAAAAAATAATCACACCTAGGGGGTATCAGAGAAAATATGACTACTGAAACAAACAAGAAGGACATCCCGGAACTTGAAGATCTGGTAGAGATGACAGTGAACATCGATCAGGAGCTCATTAAAGATTGTTCTGACTCGGGTGCTCGCACAGATGAAGCTAAGACGATCTACATGACAAGTCGTCGCATTGCTCACGACCTTATAGTTAAGGGAGAAAAGGAAACTCCTGAAGAACGTGTAACTCAACGTTGTGTGATCTCCACAGGAGACCCATCAGTTGCAGATATCATGTCCTACACCAACAATCCTGTAGATGCGGGAGTAGAAGCTATTAAAAATGGAGCCCCTATTTTCGTAGATATCAATATGGTCAAAGCCGGAGTTACAAAGAAAGGACATGACTGTGAAGTAATTTGTGTCCTTGATGAAGACCAGAATGCAGAAGTTGCCAAGAAATATGGCATAACAAGAACTGCTGCAGGTTTCCTTATGGCAAGGGACAGGCTTGAAGGTTCTATTGTAGCTATCGGAAATGCACCATCTGCAGCACTTGCAGTGTGCAGGATGATCGAGCACGGCATCAAACCGGCACTTATAGTAGGAACACCTGTTGGTTTCGTCAACGCCGCGGAATCAAAGGAAGAAGTCAGAAAGATGGACGTTCCATCTATCACCTGCATCGGAACACGTGGCGGAACACCAATGGCAGTTGCTTGTGTTAACGAGCTTGTTGCCATTGCAAAAGAAAAGGACGAGTGTTAATACCATACACCGATCTTTTCTTCAATCTTTTTTTATCCTCATTATTGGCAGATCAACCTGCTCTTATTACAAACGCATCAATAGCTCATTATAGAGATATTACAACCTTACAAGGACATTGCTATAAAGCATCCACAGCCCAATAAAGATCAATACTATACCTGCACCTTTTTTGAGATACGAGTCATACTTTGCAATACCATTAAGAACGGAAGACGAGAGATTCGCAGAATATGCTATCACAAGCATCGGGATCCCGAGCCCCATTGAGTAAATGAAAAGTAGAAAAGCACCATAGGCAATATCACCTTCGATCGCTACCAGGGTAAGAATCGATGCTAATATAGGGCCCACACAGGGAATCCATATGATCCCTAGCGACATCCCGAAAAGTAAACCTCCAAGCAGACCTTTTTCTTTTGCACCTATCCCGGAAAAACTACCAACCACATTGAAGACACCGAGATCAAAGAGTAGTGTGATTCCGAAAAATATGATCATAAGCCCTGCAAAGAAGCTAAGATACAGAAGATATTGCTGGAAAAGCGAGCCAAACGCAGATGTTACAACACCCATAACGGTAAATGATATTGTAAGGCCGAGTACTATTGCAATGGGTCTTAAAGGTCCTTTAGAGGTCGAATAAGCAAATATTGCAGGTAGGAGCGAAAGGACACAGGGAGAGAATATACTGATCAAACCTGCGATAAATGCTGCTAACGGCGTCACCCCTCCAAATTCCACTTCCAATCACCCAGTAAATTAATATAAAATCGATTCAAAGGAGGGTCAATCCTCGGAAACATCCTCCCTGTATTCGATCGCATGATCGAGGATCGTCTCAAAAGTTCCTTTTTCCATATACCCAAGCACTCTGGCTTTATTGCGATCCAATTCTTTCACACCATCATACCTCATGAACACATATTTCCCATCTTCAATGTCAACAATCACAGTGGTATCAGGTATAGAATACACATTGAACTTGCTGGCAAGTCCCGGGGAGAGCGAAGTGTCAATGTGCATAACTGTTGCCCTGCCTTCATAATCCTCTGCAAGCTCATCGATGACCGGATCCAGTTGCCTGCATGGGGGGCACCAGTCAGCACCTGCTTTGAGAAGAACAGGACCATTTTCAAGGGCATCATCTATTTGCTGTTGCTCTGTAACAAGGATAGCTGCCCTTTCATCCGAATCTAATGATACTGCATCATCCACAGGAGTTTTATCTGTAACACATCCTGCAATAAGGACCACACCCAGGATCAATCCAAGAAGATATATTTTGGACCTCATACCATCACCAATTAAAGTATGATATAATCTTATTTAAGCAATCATTATATTGATACATGAATAAAATAAGTAATATTTCAATTTAAAGGTTTTGCACGATTTTGGAATAAGATAACAAAACCAATATTGACAAAAATAAAACTGGAAATTATTTAAGAAAACTTAACCTTCAGATATCATTAATAACAGCCCACTTCAGGAGAACGCCTTCATCCATTTTTTCCATACTCATAAGTTCCAGTGATAAGATATCAGATTCTACAAAACCCACACCATCGACAAGAGTTGGAGCACTGGTACCCCCTATCAACAGGTTACCTACAAATGAATATATCTCATCCACAAGACCGCTTGATAGCATAGCCCAATTAAGAGTTGCACCACCCTCCACCATTAGACGCTTTATGCCCATGGAGTTCAATTCTGCCATCAGTGCACAGAGATCAACCCGCTCTTTACCTGCCCTTATGACCATTGCTTTCTCCTGAAGCATCTCAACCTTATCCACAGGAGCTGAACCTGAGACTGCGATGATACGTTTACCCTCACCTTTTATGAATATATCTGCATCAAGAGGAGTTCTTGCTTTACTATCAATTACAATACGAACCGGATTTTCATCAGATCCTTTACTCTTGCGGGTAGCCCGTCGTTCTTCAGACTTTACAGTAAGACTTGGATCATCTGCAAGAATAGTACCTATACCAACCATGATCCCATCCGAAGTTGCACGAAGATCATCCATCCGATCAAAGTCCACATCACCAGAAATGCGAACCTGCTTTCGTTCCTTTGTGGAGATCTTACCATCGGCAGACATTGCTGAATTAATGAAAGTAAATGGCTTATCCATAACAAACCAACCTATAAAAATAAAGAAAATACTCGCCAGAGACTCAATATCCCTGGCAATCTGAAAATCAATACTTAAGAAGTGCTTTTAGCAGGTAGCGATCCCTCAAAAGGCCGATGAATTTCTGGTTTGCATCTACAACAGGCATCTGATCTATCCTGTGTCTCTTCATTTTAAGTGCACATTCACTAACACCCATGTTGATTGATGCTGTGATAGGGTCTTTCACCATGACCTCTTCCACAGGAACTTCCGGGACTTTGATCCTTGAGACACTATAATAGATGCTCATTGTATCCCTCATGCTTTCCCAGGTCCACTCATCGTCATCAGAGCCTGCAGACATGTCTGACATTTCAACAGAATCCTCGATAACACTTGAGCTTATTATATCCCTGTCTGAGATGATACCTACGAGATCAAGAGATGAGTCGATAACAGGAACTGCCTTAACGTGAGCAAGTTCCATATGTCGGGCAACTACAGGGAGAGGAGTTTGAGACCAAACCGGGCCAACCCCATGGTTAAGATATTCACTGATTGGATCAGTAATATCCAGATCCACCATGCCGCCTACGACATCAGCAACTGAGATGAGACCCACAAGTTTATCGTCATCAACTACAGGGAGCCTCCTTATACCATGTTTAAGCAGAAGACGTGCTGCAATTGTGATATCCTCATCAGAACCTATTGTTACAGGGTCACGTGCCATCAACAGTGCCAGTTGTTCCTCAGTGGGATTCTTCAGTAAGTTGGATCGACTTACAATACCGACCACTTTATTGTCTTTGATAACAGGCAGTCCTGAAACCCGCTTATCTTTCAGAATGGAAAGAACCTCGTCCCTTGAACCGGGAAGAGCTACAGATGCAACATCCTTTACCATTACGTCTTTAACGAGTGTGTCCTTAGGCATGTTCTTTAAACCTCAATATTGATTTCATTCGTTTTTATCACTGCGTACAATAAGTACGGGCACTTCTGAGTTGCGAGTGATCTTTTCGGCCACACTTCCAAGGAGGAACCTGTCAATTCCAGTCTTTCCAAGTGTACCCATTACTATCAGATCAATGTCATTGTTCTTTGCAAATTCAATAATTTCATGACTGGGGTGACCTTCAAGAACAGCAGATTCTGATTCCAGACCTGCATTTGCTGCAAGCTCTTCAACTCCTTTTGCTGCATCTTTGCCTTCAGTTTCCAGAAGTTCATACATCATTTCCCATCCTGCATCCATTGGAATCGAAGCAAACGCAGCGGTATCCACTACATAAACAACATACAACTTTGCCCCACTCAATTTTGCAAATTCAATACCATAAGATATTGCCTTTTTGTTCTTTTCAGAACCATCGGTTGCGATCAATATTTTCTTGTACAATTCGCTTGTCATATTACCCCTCGCCATCATTCGTTTGCATGGATTATGGATAAAATATCATCTGGTCTGCCTCTTCTGACTATTCCGCTCACCGGGTCACTTATACCCTTCAGATTATTGGAAGTGCCATTAAGTATCATAAGATTGGCTTTGTTGCCCTTCTTAATAGAACCTGCATCATTAAATCCCAGTATTGATGCCCCATTTAGCGTGCACATCTTAAATACTTGTCTATCCTCAAGACCAAAAACCTTGGATAAGATCTCCATTTCAGAGAACATATTAACTGAATTCAACATAACATTATCAGTACCAACTGCTACAGTGACATCCAGTTCTAACATTTCGGATATAGGAGCCATACCAACATCAGTTATGAAATTGGAACGAGGACATACCACTATGGGGATATTCGCATCTGCAACTTCCATCATATCAGATGTTTTTGCCTGTGTCATGTGGATCAGGACATCAGGATCAAGAGAAAGGGCTTTTTCGATATCATCGTCTGATTTTTCTCCCGCATGGATTGTAAACATCTTGTTATTGCTTTTTGATGCCTTTCTGGACCTACGCAGAAGTTCCATATCAATATCGTTCGTCCCACTCATCCCAAGTCCGTCTGCATGTCGAAGGACCCTGCTGATATCAGACAATACTGAATCTATCGAAGAATCTGTTTCTTTCGGCCTTCCGAGAACTATGCTATCAATAAGGATATCATCAACGGCCTCTTCAAGTGCGAGAATACCAAGAACCCCGCCTTCCCTGAAATCTGCAAAAGCACAGGTACCGGTTGCTAACATATCCTATATAGTTGACCTCATGGAATTCACAAGATCAGCATAGGACGTTTTTTCAAGCAGCCTGTGTTTTAGGCCATCTGGAGGACGTACCAATGAATCAAGGTCCTTTTTTACCCTGAAGTTCTCACATGTACCAAGTACAGGGTCTTTACAAATGGAATCTCCGATATGCGTATGTGAATTAACAAAGCATGGAGCAATGATATTCTTGCTTGTTGTGGACTCTTCACCAATTTCGGTAATGAGTCCATCCTCCACGCAGATATAACCTTCAATCGAATCCAGTTCATCCCCAAAAATGATCGTACCAGAAAGTATCTGTTCACAGGACATTACAACTAGTAAATATATCCAGTAAAGTAGATATATCCTGCGGAAGCCAAGCCATATCAGCGCTTCTGGAGCGCGCATCCATTTAGCTTCGCTCAAGAGGACTTTGTATTGGCATGCATATAGGCAGTGAAGTAGAGAAATGATCAGAACATGTCCATCCTGGCGAATTAAGGAATATAATCGGAGTGTAGATTATAGAGATCGAATAAACGAACTTCGAATCGGGAAAATCATTATAGCAATTTGACTCTGCAAATTGTGATCCTGGATAAAAACATATCAGAAAAACAAAGCCAGAACTAGCAGATCAAAATTAACTAAAGAAAAAGGGTAATAAAGTGAGCACAGCAGCGACGCAGATTTCCCGAGGACTCTCGTACCTCAGTACAGTAAGCAACGTGGGCAGGCTTATCTTCTGTGTTCGGAATGGGAACAGGAGTGGCCCTGCCGCTATGGCCGCCGTACTCTAACTCATATTAATGGATGAAAGCCAAGGTCCGAATCCAGATCAGCGCTTCTGCAGCGCGCGACCTTTGAGCTTTGCTCAAGAGGTCAGGATGCTGAATCA
>NZ_CAAGSW010000007.1 GCF_900774055.1 Methanococcoides sp. AM1
GAGAGTCCTCGGGAAATCTGCGTCGCTGCTGTGCTCACTCTATTACCCTTTTTCTTTAGTTAATTTTGATCTGCTAGTTTTGACTTTGTTTTTCTGATATGTTTTTATCCATGATCACAATTTGCAGCTCTGATCTTGACTAAATGTGCTTCATTTTAATGTCTGCCAAATTCGTCTTGAATCTAAAACTCATCTTTGTAATTCAAGAATAGTTGAAATAGATATACTTATATAGTATTTCAACATTATTTGAAATCATGTCAACTGATTATTTACTATATCTTATGAATGCTGGTGTTCAATCAGTTCAGAATTATCTTGCACTGCATGTGCTCCTCTGTCTGGTTCCTGCATTTTTCCTTGCAGGTGCAATAGCTTCACTGTTCTCAAAGGAGTCAGTATTAAAGTTCTTTGGAGCAGATGCACCAAAATATGTCTCATACTCAGTAGCTGCCGCGTCAGGATGTCTTCTTGCCGTGTGCAGTTGCACCGTACTCCCACTATTTGCAGGTATCTATAAAAGAGGTGCAGGGATCGGGCCTGCAACGACATTTCTCTTCTCGGCACCTGCCATAAATATACTTGCAATAGTTTACACTGCCAAGATCCTTGGCTATGATCTTGGGGTGGCAAGAGCCGTTGTTGCGGTTTCTTTATCTCTCGTTGTCGGACTTACAATGGCATTGATCTTTGAAAGAGGTAAGGTGGAGAGAAAAAAGATTGCCACTTTCGGAGAAGAAAAACATAAGAACAGTGCTATGTTGTTCATCCTGCTTCTGGGAATCCTTGTTATTCCGGAGATAGTCGGTACATGGATTATGATGGCAGCAATACTTGTTCCTCTGATAGCTGTTACTATTTACCTATCTTTCAAGTGGTTCACACGTGAGGAACTCTCTGCCTGGATGGGCGAAACTTGGTTCCTTGTAAAGCAGATCACACCTCTTCTTCTGATCGGTGTATTCTTTGCAGGGGTAATTGTGGAAGTTCTTCCTTCAGAATATGTTGCCCGGTTTGTTGGCGGCGAATCTCTCTCATCAAACCTGATCGCATCGGTCTCTGGATCCCTTATGTACTTCTCTACACTTACCGAAGTTCCTATTATCAGTGCCCTTACACTTCTTGGCATGGGTAAAGGTCCGGCACTATCTATGCTTCTGGCAGGACCAGCACTTAGTCTTCCGAACATGATCGTTATCAGCAGGATAATGGGTGCAAAAAGAGGAGCTTCATACATAGTACTGGTAGTTATAATTGCTACACTTGCAGGACTTGGATTTGGTTACTTTATCGGATGATCGCACCAATAGTATTCAAAAATGGATAAGGTTGGAGATTATAATGGCTGATGAAAATAAACTGGGTTTTTTCGAAAAATACCTGACTGTATGGATCTTTGCATGTATAGTCATTGGTATTTCTCTTGGCAGGATCTTTCCTCAGATCGCCGGAACACTGGATTCGATGCAGGTATATGAAGTTTCAATTCCAATTGCTATCTGCCTTTTCTTCATGATCTATCCAATCATGGTTCAGATCGATTTCAAACAGGTAGTAAAAGCAGGAAAGACTCCTAAACCTGTACTTGTTACATTGTTCATCAACTGGGCTATAAAGCCTTTTACGATGCTCTTCTTTGCATGGCTGTTCATGGCAAATATATTTGCTCCTTATCTCACAGAGCTCCAGATCTCACAATATATAGCAGGAATGATATTGCTCGGTGTCGCTCCATGTACTGCAATGGTGCTTGTATGGGGATATCTTGCAAAGGGTAATCAGGGTCATACATTGGTAATGGTTGCAATTAATTCCCTGGTCATGCTTTTCCTATATGCCCCTCTGGCAAGGCTCCTGCTTGGCATAAGCGATATCGTGGTCCCCTGGGAAACAATTTTGCTTTCCGTAAGCATGTATGTGGGTGTACCTCTGTTTGCCGGATATTTTTCACGGAACTATCTGTTGGCAAACAAAGGAAAGGAATGGTTCGATACAAGGTTTTCTCCTTTAATGCATAACATTGCTATTACTGCACTACTGGTCACATTGATCGCCCTGTTCTCACTTCAGGGAGATGTAATACTTGACATTCCACTTGTGATTGCGATGATCGCAGTTCCCCTTCTGGTTCAGGTGTTATTCATATTCTTCCTTGGATATGGCATTGCTAAGGTCATTGGGATCACTTATGAAGACGCAGCACCAACAGCACTAATTGGTGCCTCGAACCATTTCGAGGTTGCAATTGCAGTCGCAGCAATGCTTTTTGGAATAAATTCCGGTGCAGCTCTTGCAACCGTTGTGGGTGTGCTCATAGAGGTTCCTGTGATGCTCGGACTTGTAAGCATATGTCTGAGGACAAAAAAGATGTTCAAATGATGGGGTGAGTGAAATGAAACTTTTAATAATATCGGATGTCCATGGAAACAAAGACGCTCTTGATGCAGTACTTTCCGTACCGCATGATGAAGTGATCTGCCTTGGTGATCTTGTGGACTACGGTCCTGACCCTTCTGAATGTATCGAGCTCATCAAGAATAAGAACATAGCTACGATCAAAGGTAACCATGACAACGCAGTGGCTTCAAAAGTTGATTGTGGGTGTGGATACAAGTACAAGCACCTTTCCATCGCGACCAGGGAATACACATGGGGTCAGCTCAGTCCTGATCCTATGAATTTTATCAGGGGGCTACCACTCTATATTGAAAAAAGATTCGGTGATAAAAAGATACATTTTGCTCATGGAAGTCCGAGGTCAATGTATGAATATATCAACCCGGATACTCCCGAAGAAGATGTGCTTGAGATGATCGATGGTTTGGATACGGATCTCATAGTTATTGGTCATTCTCATATCCCCTTCCTCAGGCATGTAAATAATGTGACAATAATAAATCCCGGGTCTGTAGGCCAGCCAAGGGATGGGGATGTGCGTGCAAGTTGTGCTGTATTTGATACACAAACGTATTCAGTACAAATGATCAGATGTGAGTATGATCTGGATCCGGTGTGTCAGCGGATAGTGGAGAATATGCCTCATGCAGATGAACTCGTAGATATACTGAAAAGGGGTTATTGAGAATATATTAAAAAATTAAAATTTATTTATTATTCAAAAATATTGAGAGGTTTGAACATGAAAATAGAAGTCCTTGGTTCAGGTTGCGCTAAATGCAACAAAGTGAAAGATTTAGTGGAAAAAGTAGTCAATGAAGCAGGCATTGATGCCGAGATCATTAAGGTGGAAGATATCAATCAGATACTTGACTATGGGGTTATGGTAACTCCTGGGCTAGTTGTTGATGGCGATGTCAAGATCGCAGGCAAGATCCCTTCCGAAGATAAAGTAAGGGAATGGTTAACTCAGTGATAGGGGAATTATCCATGGCAGAAGATATCAAATGTGCATGTGAATCTACTAACGTAGCATTATTTTCATGCTCCGGTGCTTCTAATGTAGGACAACTTTCCAACCAGCTTGCCATTGAACTAACTGAAAAAGGAATTGGTAAAATGATGTGTGCTGTAGGCATTGGAGGTCAGGTTACTGGTATTCTCAGGTCTGCAGAAGGCTGCGATCGTATAATAGCCATCGATGGATGTCCTCTCAATTGTACAAAGAAGACCCTTGAACTTGCAGGTCTTGAAGTGGATCGCCATATTCTGGTAACGGATCTTGGTATAAGTAAGAATAAGGATCTGAGGGTAAAAGGACCTGAATTCGCTGATATACTTGAAAAAGTGTCGGAAATTCTGGCAAATTAATTATGCTGATCTGGATTTTAAACAGATGTATCTTTGTATTTCGTGGAGCTTCCATGAAATACAAATATATAATATCAGCCAATATCTAATGCTCAAATGTCATCGATATTCGAGATAACCCATAAAGATGCTGCAGGACGTATCGGGAAACTGAAAACACCGCATGGTGTTGTGGAAACTCCTACCGTCATGCCTGTCATCAATCCGAACCTTCAGGTCATCAAACCTTCCGAGATGAAAGGTTTCGGTGCCCAGATGCTAATTACCAATTCATATATCATATCACGCAAGGACAATCTGCGAGAAAAGGCGCTGAAAGACGGGCTCCATTCTCTTCTTGATTATGATGGTCCAATTATGACAGATTCCGGTTCATTCCAGCTTTCTGTCTATGGTGATATCGATGTAACTAATGAGCAGATCATCGAGTTCCAGAAAACGATCGGCTCTGACATAGGTGTTCCTCTGGATATTCCTACGCCACCGGATGTTCCACGCAGTCGGGCGGAATCAGAACTCAAGACAACTCTTGAGCGCTTAAAAGAGGCACGTGGAATGGTCAATGAAGAGATGCTTCTGGCAGGACCTGTGCAGGGTTCAACCTATCCTGACCTTCGCCAGAAGTGTGCAGAGGATCTTCGGGAACACAAGTTCGATGTGTATCCTCTGGGTGCAGTAGTTCCATTGATGGAGAATTACAGATATGCTGACCTTGTCGATGTTATCGTATCATCAAAGAAGGGCCTGGACCCGACAGTACCTGTACACCTTTTTGGTGCCGGACACCCTATGATGTTCGCACTTGCAGTAGCACTTGGCTGTGATCTTTTTGACTCTGCAGCTTATGCATTGTATGCAAAGGACAGGCGTTATATCACTTCCAACGGCACATATCATATTGATAACCTTAGCTATCTTCCATGCTCCTGTCCTGTATGCATATCCCATACAGCAGAAGAGGTTCAGAAAGCTGAGAACTGCAGTGAACTTCTTGCAAGGCATAATCTTTATGTTACATTTGAGGAAATGCGTCTTGTCAAGCAATCCATTAAGGAAGGTAATCTCCTGGAACTTGTGGAACAAAGATGTCGCACTCATCCGAGAATGCTGGAAGCACTGAAAAAGATGTATTCCTATACTGACTGGATCGAGAAATATGATCCGGCATCAAAGTCTACATTCTTCTATTGTGGTCCGGAGTCTGCACAGAGACCTGAAGTGCTGCGCTTTTCCAATAAGCTTGAGCGTTTCACCATAAAGGGTTCTGCTGTGATCAGGCCGGCTTCAAAGAAGGATATCAAAGGCTATGATAATGATCTGATCTTCAAGGCTCCATTTGGCGCATTCCCTGCTGAGCTTGCTGAGGTATATCCTTTCAATGCAGAAGTTATCAGGACTCCTGATATAGAATCTCTTGGAAAGGCCCTTGAGAACACTATTGCTCTTATCGAGTTAAATCCGGATGCAAAGTTCACATTTATCAATGAAGATGGATTTGAACATCCTCTATTCGAAAAGCTGGGGCAGATCGCAGATATTAAAGAATGATCTGTCACTTTTTATAAGCATAAAATTTGAAGATATCATTCAATGGTGATTCATTTGGTATCAACAACAGGATCAAAGACACGCAACCCTTACTTAGAACTACTAAGACCGGAAATCGCGGATATGGATTTTGCCCTTCCGGCAGCAAGTGCTCTACTTGCATCCTATCTGGCAACTTCTGCCCTTCCTCCGCTCATTCCTTTCATAATTGCTGTTATCGGTGGATATGCTGCTATCACAAGTTCCTATGTGTACAACGATTGCTGTGATGTGGATATTGATCAAATAAATCTTCCTGACAGGCCACTTGCTTCAGCGCAGGTATCTCAAAAACAGGGTCTTACATATGCATTTATTCTATTCGTGATCGCCTCAGTTGCAGCATTCTACTTAAATCCTGAATCATTTATGGTTCTGGTTATTGCAGTTCTTACTATCAGTATCTATTCCAAGCTGGCAAAAAGGCTCACATTCCTGAGTTTTGTACCAGTTGGTATTGCATACGGTCTTGTTCCTGTAGGTATCTGGCTTGCGTTCGATCCTGCCGGGATACTTCGGGGTAACGATGGTGTTATCCTGCCATTGCCTGGTATATTCTTTTTCATAATGATGTGTGTGGCTGACTGGGGTTTCACCCTTTCCGGAGTTTCCAGGGATGTAGAAGGCGATCGTGCAAAAGGTGCACCAACATTCCCTGTGACATTTGGAGTTCCTGCGACATCAAAATTTGTCTTTATATGTTGGTCTGTGGGCATTCTTTCATCGTTTGCTATTGGTATAACTGCACATCTTGGTCCGATCTTCTTTGTGGGAGCAATTCTTTCGGGGGTCTGGATGATAATGCAGGCACTCGACTTTGTTAAAAATCCTCTTCCACAGCGTGGTGGAAGGCTGTTCCTGCAGGGTTCAAGATACAGGGGATTCATGTTTGGTTCCCTTATAGTCGATGTAGTGCTCTCTATAGTTTTAACATCTTATGCAGGTATCCTGTGGTGATCAGAGGTTCTTAAATGGATGCAGATATAATTGTAATAGGTGCTTCTCCGGCGGGTCTGATGGCAGCAAGAAATGCTTCCCGAAAAGGGGCAAAGGTGCTCGTTGTAGATAAAAAAGAGATAATAGGCTATCCTACACACCCTGCTAATACTTTTTTCAAAGGTATGTTCGACAGGTCACAAGAACCTGTTGACCAGAGCTATGTGATGAAGAACATGAAAGGTGCTTACCTGATAGCCCCTTCCGGAGGCAGGGTTGCTATTGAAAGTCCTGCATATTTCCTTGACCGGTTAAAGTTCGATGAATATTATGCAAAACAGAGCATGGACGCCGGAGCAGAAGTTCGTATGGGTGTTGAGGTAAGTAGTGTCTTCAGAAGCAATGGTGCTATGAACCTTAGTACTTCGGATGGCGTCTTATCCTGTTCTCTGGTGATCGTATCCGATGGCATCAATTCAAAGATGGCTGGTCTGCTTGGGCTTGAACCAATGAAGCATCCCAATGACATTGCATGGGCAATGGAAGCATTTGTAGAAGCTGAAGGCATTGGTGAGCCTGATATGTTTGAATATTATGTTGGAAACCATTGTCCGGGTTGGAAATCCACTTATTCTCCATGTGGGGGAAACCTTGCTACTCTTGGAGTTTATGTAAGGGGGCATGGGAAGGACGTATCTCCATTCTTTGAAAGATGGGTTGAAAAGTTCAAGCAAATAAAAGGTCTTGATGAACTGACTGTTCTTGAAAGATCTGTAGGCGGGGATCCTATTATCACTATACCCAAACAGATGTTGGCCGATGGGGTGATGCTGGTCGGAGGGGCTGCAGGTCAGTCCGGAATAGGATATAGTATGCATGCAGGTCAGATGTGTGGTGACGTAGCTGCAGACGCTATCGCAAAAGGTAATGTTTCGGCAAAGTTCCTTTCTGAATATCGCAAGAGGTGGAATGCCGAGTACAGGGCAGAGTATGTCCTTGGTCGCATAGGTCTGGAAACACTGCGCAAAATGACGGATCCTGAGATAGACGATCTTATGAAGACGTTCGAAGGCGTTGATTTCTCATTCCTTTCAGGTACTTCTTTCCACAGGTCAATGCAGCTTGGTCTTTTTATGTTAAAGAAGAATCCGAAGTCTCTTCTGGCTTACAGGGCCTTATTGAGGAACAAGTGATCTTATGGTGAATGACAAGCGGTATTACTTTTATAAAAATCCCTTTTACAAGGTCTATGCAACGATCGAAGATGGACTCGTCAGGATGCATACATCAGGAGTTGCATCGCGTGCTATCAAACCATTGACATCTGAGATGCTGGACCTTTTTGAAGGACAAAGGCCTGCATTGGTAAAAGAGAATGAGCTTGTTTTTTCTACGTGGATGCCACCTATACCCAGCAAAGCCTTCGATCGTCTGGTATCAAGCCAGATGGGTTACATACGTGGAAAGATGGTGCCTGAACAGGTCACAATTTCTATCACTGAGGATTGTCCTAATAATTGTATACACTGTGCTCTTCCTGATACTCTGAAAAGATCCTCGTTGTCTGCTGCTGATGTTAAAAGTACAATTGATCAGGTTCTCGATATGGGCTCGACCTTTATTGTCTTTGATGGTGGCGAACCGCTTGTCTATGAGGGGCTTGAGGAGCTTATCAGCTATGTTGATCGGGACCTTGCTACTACCGGAATGTTCACTTCGGGGGTGGGGTTGACAAAAGAGCGTGCAATTTCCCTTAAAGAGGCTGGACTCGACATGTTGAGCATAAGCCTTGACAGTTCGACCGAAAAAGGGCATGATACTATGCGAGGTAGGGTGGGTGTGTTCAAGGATGCTATTGGTGCTGTTAAGAATTCACTGGATGCCGGTCTGCTTGTAAATATCTATGTGGTCATATCTCCAAGGAACATAGATGAACTTGATGATTTCTACAAAATAGCAACAGATCTTGGTGTCCATGAGATCTCTTTCTTCGAGATAGTCCCTACGGGACGCTGGATGAACCGCCTGGATGAGATGATGACGTCAGAAGATCACAGGAAGTTCGATGATTTCGTGAAACGTACTGAAAACATGGATGGTCCTAAAGTGTTCCCAATTCCTCATGTACTAAAGAAGATGGGATGCTTTGCAGGAAGGAAATGGCTTCACATAACTCCGGAAGGTGACATATTTCCCTGTTCATGCCTTCCTTTATCCTTTGGGAATATTCATGAGGACAAGCTTTCCGATGTCTGGCGCAAGATCCGTAAGGATTCTACCTATAATGGCGGAACCTGTCTTATGAGGAATTCTGATTTCAGGAAGTTGCATAAGTTCGACTGAATTGACCTGTTTAAAGTTTTTTTATCATTTTAAGTTAGAAATAGTGGTGTTTGTCATCTATTTTTCTGACTTCTCGCTTTGAATTTTTCAATCTGGAATTGATCTAACGATATGATCATTGCTAAATAAAAATCCAAAAAAAGTTAGGCTTAGTTCAGGCCTAAAGCCTTATCAAAATATCTTTGGGATTCTTCTTGATTTTCCTCATCATAACTAACATATGACAAAAGCATATAGAGATCCTTTATATCAACTATCAAATTGCCACAGCTCTCTTCTGTTCCGGTAAATGTCTTACTTTGTTCCTCCAACAATTCAACATTACCAAGGAAAGATGCATACAATTCCACAGCCTCTTGCTCATCCATTTGTCCAACATCAACAATATGAGCAAACAATGATTTCTTCTGTTCTGCAAGAGCCTTCGCAATTTCCACACCTCTATCACAAGGAGCAATTGCAATTTTATCATAATACTCTTTATTCTGAATCCAGAATGGGAACATGTCCACCGGTACACCGTTCTTCTCCCTCATATTTTTACACTTCTCACATCCCTCTGGACATTCAAAATAGTCCAAAAGTTTCATTACATCTTCGTTATATTCTCTAAATTTGTTCTCAACAGACATCTTTTTCACCTCTTCAAAATTCATATACTTATTTTAACAATCAACAACCACATTCACGTTCATTCAGCCACGCTTCGTTGCATACTCCTGCATCTACTTCTTACCGCCCTTCTTATCCACTTTTTCCCATCAGCTTTCCAATACATTCCTAAATCCTTCATCCCAATGAAGAATTGCGGTCCATTTCATTCCATCCCTAAATCCTTCCCGCTTCTTATATAGGTCAATTGATCTATTTTTTCTATTATGTTTAAAATAAATAACGATTACTATCAAGCTATTACTTACTAAAAAGCAGTATTCAAAAAGGATGGATCTGGCAGATCCTATGAATGTTAGAATAGTTAGAATAAATTGAGGGTGAATGAACACCCTCCATGTTGTCAAATTTCCGATTAAAGCAGACCGGATTTCTGCAAGGTCATCAAGTTCTCTGTGGTGAGCTTCTGACCTGACTTGAACTTGTCAAAGATGTCTTCTGCATCTTTTCTAACATCTTCCATAGATGCGACCTTCTTGCCAGTGTCTTCGCCTTTCCTAATTTTGCGAACTTCTTTATCGATGTCCCTGATCTCTTTTTGTGCTGCAATGAATAACTTGTGTTGTTCATCAGCTTTCTCCTGGAATTCGACGAACTGTTTGTGTGCAGCATCAGATTCTGCACGCATCTTGTCGGCTTCCTTGAAGGTGGAGATCATCTTGTCATGATATTCCTGTGCTTTCTGTGCGTATTCTGAAAGGACATTGTGGAATTGTGATGCTTCATCGCGAATCTCCTGTGCTTCTGTTAACAGGGTCTTAAGCTCTGTGTTGCTCTCGAGCTGTTCCTGCTTAACGACATAGAGTTTCTGAAGCTCTGTGATCTTATTGACCAGTTCCTTTTCCTTGCCTGGGGTCAGCACTTCTGTCTGCTGTGTGAACTCAAGACGGTCGATATCTTTTCTGATATCTTTGATGGATGGACCTGTGAGATTGTTTGCGGTACGTAATGCATCGACCTTTGCAAATACTTCGTTTGCCTTGGCGTTGATCTCGTCACGCTTTGCTTTGTTCTCTTTAACCTGCTCATTGTTCTCGTCACGTAGCTTCTTGTATTCCTGTGCTTCGTTGATGAGTTCTTTTGTGCGCTTGTTGAGATCATTACGCTTTGCAGCCAGAGTGCTTGCTTCAGCGTTCAATCCATTTCTCTTTTCTTTAGCTTCTTCAGAGGCAGTTTTAAGATCCTGCCTTTTGGTGTTCAATTCTTTCAACATGTTCTATATATCCTCCCGCTCCAGCAAAAAAGCTGGCATTTCATGCATTTCTAATGCACGATACGTAGGGCTTTAATCCAGATCTAGTGAATCTATGATCGGAATTATTGCCCTGAGGTCTTTTTGGGTAACAACCTCATCTGCATATTGGCGCAGAATCGGTTTTGGATTAAATGCAATTGCACATCCTGCTCGTTTAAAGAGGCAAATATCGTTGGCACCATCACCAACAACGATGCAATCAGTGGTCTCAAAACCCATCTCCTTTGCGATCTTTTCAAAGACCACTTCTTTGGAGAAATTCTCTGTCATTGGACCGCTGACCTCGCCTGTAAGATATCCGTCCTTTACAGCAAGTATATTAGAGTATACGTAATCAATGCCAAGGAGTTCACCAACCCTGTCAGTTGATAGCGTGAAGCCACCTGACAGCATTGCTGTTTTGAATCCCAGGGATTTTACATGTTTAACAAGTTCTTTTGCACCGGGCATGAGTTGCATAGCTCTCATTGCTTCCTGTGCAGTTTCCAGCTTTAATCCTTTTAGAAGTTTGACCCTGTCCTTTAAAGCCTGATTGTAGTTGATATCGCCATTCATTGCTTTTTCGGTAACAACAGAAACCTTGTCCACAACGCCTGCAGCACGTGCAAGTTCATCAATGCTTTCTGCATCAATGAGTGTGCTGTCCATATCAAAAACGATCAGTTTAGAATAACTTTTCTTAGAAATATTGTTGCTGGAATTCACTTGACCATACCTGAAACTTTAAAACCCTGATTACGGATCAGTAATATTGGGATGTACTGAGATTGAAGTACAATTCCCTACATTACTTTTAAGCTTTTCGGGTAGGATATGCCTTCTGAAACAGATCGTTAATCCAAATACTAACATAATATACACTATATGGGTTAGTACAAGGGATAAAGCAGTTGCTTTATACTTCCTCTTTTCTATTTATTTTTAAAACTAGCAAAGTAGTACTTTATGTGTTTTCGAAAACGTCGCTTTATTTTTGTGAGATCGATGTATTCTCAGATTAGGGTCTTGTAGAAATAATCAAAAATATTATATCCTAATCCGTACTTGCAGTAATGTGATCTACTATGGCAAAAATAGGATTTATTAAATTAGGTAATCTCGGTATGAGTCAGGTCATTGACCTTGTCCAGGACGAAATCGCAGCAAGAGAAGGTATCAGTGTACGTGTTTTCGGAACTGGTCCTAAGATGGGTAAAGCAGAAGCTGCAGAGACAGAAGCATTCAAGGAATGGGGAGCTGATTTCTACGTTATGATCAGCCCTAACTCCAGTGCACCTGGCCCAACCGCTGCACGCGAGCTGTACAAAGATGTTCCATGCATTGTAATTTCCGATGGTCCAACCAAGAAAGATGACAGGCAGGCACTCGAAGATGCAGGTTTCGGTTACATCGTCATGACCGTAGACCCACTTATCGGCGCAAAGACAGAGTTCCTTGATGCTGTAGAGATGGCATCCTTTAACTCCGATGCAATGAAGGTCCTCTCAACCTGTGGTGTTGTCAGGATGATCCAGGAAGAACTTGATGCAGTTGCTGCACAGGTCGACGAAGGCAAGTCCGGCAATGACCTTGAGCTTCCACACATTCTCGCAAAGCCAGAGAAATGTATCGAGCGCGCAGGTTTCAACAACCCATACGCAAAGGCAAAGGCACTTGCAGCACTCCACATGGCTGACAAGGTCGCACAGATCAACTTCCCTGCATGCTTCATGATGAAGGAGATCGAACAGGTCACACTCACAACTGCTACCGGTCACGAAATGATGCGCGCAGCAGCACAGCTTGCAATCGACGCACGTGAGATCGAGAAAGCAAATGACTCTGTCTTCAGGAAGCCACACTCTAAGAAAGGCGTCCAGATGACAAAGACCTCATTGTACGAAAAGCCACAGTAAGTGTCTTTTCGACACTTATTCTTTTTTTAATTTCATGGACACTTTAACTGTAATTGGCATTGCAATTCTTGCCTTCATATTCATTGTAGCTTTTACAGCAATGAACCTCAAAGCAGCTTCAAGTTTCAAAAAAGAGGTATCAGTATCATCAAGATCTGCTTCTGATAATAACACTCCTGTCGAGAAGGATGAAAACGAAGACGAAGAAGTGAACGTTGAATAAGTTAGACAAGAATATGCAATATAAAAAAGAATGGCATCTCTAAAGATGCCTTAGCTGTAATACGTATTTTAATTTGATTTTATCTAATCTAAATCTTATTTTGCTTTAAACTGATTTTTTTGTTTTATTTTGGTTCTTCTTTTGCACGTGGCATTGCAAGGATCTCGCGAACCTGCATGTCAAAGAAGTTCTGTGAATGTGCTGGTCTCACCACAAGCGCCACATCGGCACCCTGACGTGTTCCTCCGATAGCTATCACTTCGATATCCTTTGAGACAGGTATATGGCCTGAATCTGCAGCCATCATCACGACTTCCAGGGCGACCTTGAAACCTTTTCCGAAGACTGCGCGAAGTGTGTCAGAGATAACATCTGCACGGCTTGCACCACCCAGCCTCTTTGAGATCGCACGTTCCACTCCTGAGAACATATGTGATTGTGTGGTGACCAGAACGCCCATGTCTTGAAGTTTCTTCAGGTTATCTTCGTCCATTTCCCAGTTTCCATCCTCCCGGAGTCCGTACTGGTGGGTTATGGCAATGATGTTTATGCCTTTCCCCTTTACCTCTTCTGCCATTTTCAGGGCTGTATAACCTTCAGTACTTGAAAGAACAATATGTTTTATCCCCAGTTCTTCTGCTCTTTCAGCAGCTACCTTCACAACATCATCGGTGTTCTGTTTGCCGACATCATCGAAATATTGTATAGATCTCTCCATGATCATTTCTCCATTATTTGAATGCATTTTGTCATCATAGGTCTTATGTATGTCGTTCTCAGGTCTAATAACGATGTTCTTATATGAGAATCTCCATTTATATAATAAGTGTAAAGTATACGAATGAAATAGTGATGGGGTTACATTTTATAGAGGGTGATTTTTTGTCAGAAACAGATGATTATGAGGCGATCGATGTAGAGATCATAACAAAGCCTGTAAGATCAAAAGAGCCAATATTGATCGAGGGTTTTCCAGGAATAGGTCTTGTAGGCAATATTGCCAGCCAGCAAATTATTGAGGAACTGGACATGGAATATATTGGGTCCATTGAATCCAGATATTTCCCTCCTATAGCTGTTCTCTACGAGGGTCTTGTCAACATGCCGGTCCGGATATACGAGAGTGAGGAACATAATATTGTGATGGTGGTTTCTGATATCCCTATCAATCCTTCAGTTTCCTATGATGTCAGCAAGGCCCTGGTTGGATGGGCTAAATCTGTGGGTGTAAAAGAGGTTATCTCTATCGCAGGCATTGCTACTATGGGAGATGATAACAAGGTCTTTGGTGCAGCTACCAATGAGGAAATGCTTGAAAGGATCAAAGGAAAGGTAGAGATCTTCCAGATGGGTACGATCTCAGGTATTTCCGGCAGTGTAATGGCAGAATGTTTCATGCATGGCCTGCCTGCCATAAGCCTTCTTGGTGCAACCAAGACCCAGAATCCGGATCCTCGGGCAGCAGCAGTAGTTGTAGATGTTCTGAATTCTATGTATGGATTTTCTATAGATACGGAGGATCTTATTGAGCAGGCAGAGAAGATCGAAGTTGAAATGCAGAAGCTTGCTGAAGATGTTCGCACAAGTGAACAGTCGACAACGCCAAGAAAAGAGTTCCCAATGTACGGGTGATCATAATGGAATACGTGGCACTTACGGGTATATCGGATTCAGCTATCTCTGAGCTGAAGAACCATCAGTTGCGCACGATCGAGATACGTACACCTCAGAATTTCTTCACAGCTTTAAATGTGAACGTGGGTGATAGTGTATTTCTTACTCACACGACCATACAGGATCTTACGCGTGGAAGCACGGGGATCATTGCAAAAGTGATAAAGCATCATTTGTCAACACACAGGACAATAGCTGGAAATGACATGTTCTTCGAAGAACATGAGACCATGATGATACGCCTTCAACTGCAAACCAAGGGTACTGCCCGCATAAGTAAGGTGCTTTCCAACGAAATTGGTAAAGAGACTCGTGTGGTAGCTGAGGACATGTGCTTCTATGAAGCACGTTAAGGGCAGATCAAAGTACGCAATTAAGCTGGATCGAAGTGTATAAGCTTTGATCAGTTTCTGGTTTCAGGGATATTCCTTAATCCCGTTTCTATTTTTTCTGCTTTGTCAAAGCGTATACCTACGGGTATCTCATTATCACTATAGTCACTGTGCTTGCGGGAACCTTTACAGCCATAGGATAACCCAATCCCTTTTTCATATGCATGGGCTGTACAGTCTCCACATATGGAAGCTGCACCGAAGGTGTCGATGCATAAACGCTCTCCATCGTTATATACCATCGCCTGAACCATTCTCATAGCTTTCTCAGGTATCAGGTAGAGTATCATCACATCAAAGTGACCATTGTTCTTTGACAATGGCTCGATCTTTATGTGGTCATACTCCCGTTTGACCCTTGGAAGGAAAGAGGCTGCCTTGCTGGCAGTTTTTTCATCAATGTAGCGGCCGGACTTGAGATAATAATTATCCGGCTTGTCTTCCGAAACTCCGAGAACGTATTTTCCGGGAGGGCAACATTGGGAAGAGGCAAGGAATACCTCTCCTTCACGTGCTTTTGTAATAAGTTCACAGTACAGGAAGTCATATTCCTTTCCTGAATTTCCTTTTTCAAAGGTTACGCAGACAGGCTCACCTTTGTCCATGAGCTTTGCGATCTCTGTGAACATATTTCCACCTTCAAACCGTTTTGTTTTATTCGATCTCTGCCCTGACCGTTGTGAAGACCGGTCCGCGGATATCGATCTTCTTGTTCTTGCCTGTGATATATCTCTGGGCAAGCGGGTCAAGTTTTATGTTGATCTCGGATGGTACCTTTACTATTCTAACACGGGTCTCTACTGTACTTTCACCGCTTTCAACGGCTTCTTCGATCTCCCGGGCTGCCTGTGCAGCAAAAGCATCAAGGAATCGGACACCTGTTCTTGCAGAGTGGTTCTCGAAAGCCTTTTTCCACTTCTTGTTGTTTGGGAGTCCCAGAATGTCATTCTCATAGGCAATCACTTCATTGAATGTTGCCGGTCCGCAGAGCTTTGTGTCTTCTTCAGGCTCCACTACGGACACCTTCACCTTCTTTCCGTTGATCGATCCTTCCCAGGCAGCAAATTCGCATGGGCTTGGTTCTGATGAGTGGAGTTCGCATTGTTCAACGATGCTGTCCATGATCTCCTGACCTTCGGTGGTTTCAGGCAACTTGTCCACAAATATCATCGTTGCCAGTTCTCCATCCTTCAATGTCCATTCGGAATACTGTGGGATCTGTGGATATGTCATTGCACGCAGGTCGGTGGAGTCGTGGAGGATCATGGCGAGCCTTTCAACACCAAGTCCGAGATTCATGACCGGGTATGGTATATCGTACTCTGAAAGGGCGGTTGGTGAGTAAATTCCAAAGGTTGCGATCTCTATCCATCCATCGGAGTATTTTGTATTTGAGCCCACGAGTTTTGGGTGGTATGCAAATACTTCTATCTGTGTGTCAGGAACATAATATTTGCTTCTCTTCTCATCAGGCCTGAAAAGGAACTTTTCGAAACCGAACTGGGAAAGAAGTCCCTGTGCAACTGCTTTTCCATGATCCACGGTGACATCTTCGTCCATGATAACACATGAAGCG
Organism: Methanococcoides sp. AM1; assembly: GCF_900774055.1. Lineage (NCBI taxonomy): Archaea > Methanobacteriati > Methanobacteriota > Methanomicrobia > Methanosarcinales > Methanosarcinaceae > Methanococcoides > Methanococcoides sp. AM1. Next base: position 16,322 of record NZ_CAAGSW010000007.1, read on the forward strand.
GTGTAGTAGGTCATGAGCCTTGATGCATCTTCCTGCTGTTCTCTTCTGAATGCACGGTCAATTGAGAAAAAGTGGAATGGTGGTCTTGCACGTTCCAGTATGCCTGCAAGGGAAAGGAACCATCCGGATGTCATGTGGCTTCGAAGTGTTTTCCTGGTGGCCTGGGGGGTAAGTTCCTTGAACTCCGGGAAGACCTGGTCGATCATTTCCACAACAAGTGCATCTGAGACATCAAGCTTTAGAGCGATCTCAGGAACAAGGTCATCTCCTTCAACTTCTCCTTTCTTGTATGAATGGAGAACTTTCCTGATGGTCTCTATACCTTCATCATCAATGCCTCCAAGCATCTCTTTTATTGTTGCGATCCTCTGGTCGGATATCCCTACGTTTGGTCTTGGTAATCCTGCCAGGTAGAAACAGCGGTCAAGGACTGCCAGTGCTTCGTGGCCGAACTGTTTGTGAACTTCACGTTCATCCACAATGAGTGGATTCATCATCTCATCAAAGCCCATGCGCATGTAGGCTTCTCTGAGCTTTGATATCGTATCGTAGACCGGATGTGCTTTTCCGAAATTGAATGATGTGTGTGGGTACTGCTGGTTCAGACCTGATCTGTGTACAAGGTCCTTCCCACTTTTCCATGTAGCATCAAAGTCTTCTTTGGTTGCTTTCCTTATGGCTTCAGGATCGAATTTCATGATAAAATCTCTTTTAATTTATAGTAATTATCGTAGGTAGTAATCGTAATTTCATGCATAAAAAGTTATCAATGGCTATTATACTTACGTTCGGGAAGAGCATGTAAGCTACAAGATCTATAAAATAAAAGGATAAGTTTGGTCTGAAGTATCAGACCTGATCTCTTCCCACTGATCGTGGGTCGTTTTGATATTAATCGTCTACAGGAATTGTTTCAAGCTGACTTGCAACATTCCAGATAAGGGTTCTTGTGTGCAACGGTATATTTGGGTCGTTGCTGATGTCCTCCAGTATTGAAATGCTGGATGATGTTCTAAGGAAAAGTGGTTCTGCTTCGTTGTTTAATGTTGCAAGGATGTCATTTGCTGAACGTCTGATGTTCCTTGGAACTGAATTATCGTTTGCGATGTGTTCTAACACTTGCGTACATTGCTTAATGACGTCTTCAGGTTGGCTGGCTCCTAACATTTGGATCACCTTAAAATGGTTTAATGATATAAAATAAGAATCAATGCTGTAGTATCCCTAACAATTATATCCTATAAAAAGACTTTCATTCATGGAGTAAGTGAAAAGGTGAATAAATGAGCGATAGTGATGATAAAATAAAACAGATCTCAAGATTACTGGAACTTGGTGGTACAATGCTTGCACAGCACTGCACAACATGCGGAGCTCCTATGTTCAGGTATCACGGCGATGTCCTTTGTCCTATTTGCCAGGGTGAAGGTGTTGGTACGAATATGGCTTCACAGGAACAAATGATGAGGGCAGAAGTATCCACAGTTCCACAGAATGCTGGGGCTCAGGAAGCCACAACATTTTCAGAACCTGCAGGACAACTTCCGGCAGATCAGGTACCAATCTCGTTTGCTTCTCCTGATGTCAGACCGGGACATGTGCCGATATCCTCCGTCAAACACGTGGAAGGTACGGGCTCTGTGTCCGATATATTGAAAATGAAGTTAGAGTCCGTCGCAAGTCTCATTCAATCTGAGAATGACCCTCGCAGGATCAGGGAGTATCTTGAAATAATGGAAAAATGCCTTGATGTCCTTGAAAGGATAAATTGAACGATCTGGTCATAATCGGCTGAACAGTTCATTGCTGGTTCAATGATAGCTGATATAATCAAAATTGAATGCAAATTAATATCTAATTTAATGGTCTGATCGATGCAGATGTTTGTCTAATAAGTTGGAACTGATCAGGCCAAAAATATTAAAACAAAGTAAATTAAAGTAAATTAAAATAAAAATCAACATGCTTAATCGTAGTCAGGTTAATTCTGTCCTTGCTTGCCTTTCATCCTTTATATTTACTTGTGAGAATTTCCCTCATCTTTGATGCGGTCTTTGGTCCGATGTTCCTGACCTTTGTCAATTCATCCTGCCCGGCTTTCATAATATTTTCAACCGAATCAAAATGTTCGAGCAGATTCCTCGCAGCATTGGGACCAATATCGCTAATTGAGGACACAATATATTCCTGCTGTTGTGAAAGTAGCATTGATGACTTCTTTCCATGTACACTGATCTCTCGCTTTTCATCGATCTGTTCCCTTTTTGCCAGAATGCTGATCAGGGATGCTGTATCTTCAGGATCTCGTGTGTATAGTACAGATACGCCGAAATCCAGTACTAGGGAAGCAATAGTTCCATGTATCACATTAGGATTAAGCATTCTGGAAGTGAACAAACCTTCTCCTTCTATTATTAGTATGGGCTTATCATAGGCTCCGGCAAGGTCCGATATCTGCCTGAAAAGATCCCTGTCAAGAAGGCTACTCACAAAGTCCTCTGCACTCTTACGCTCGATGGCTGTTCTGTCGCTGACGATATAATCTCCGACCTCAAGGGTCTTGACAACGATATTAATTTCCATTTTCTCAAGGTTTCGCGCAACAGTGCTTCGTATCTCCCTCTGGTCAAGTACAACTGTCACTTCGTCATCGGTAAAGTCTGAGAGTCCTGTCTGCTGTTTCCGGGTGACTCCAAATTCACTTGTAATATCCTGATTCCCATTATCAGAGGACATTGTTTCCTGCCATTGCTGCATATTGCTCTGCATCCGGCGCTCTTTGTGGGTGCAACTCCAGTAGTATGCTTCATCCCTTGTACCTTTAGTAACCAGAACGACGACCCTTCCTTCATGCTTCCTGCCGGTACGACCTTTTCTCTGTATGCTCCTGATCTCAGAGGGTACAGGTTCGTAGAACATTACAAGGTCGGTAGCAGGTATGTCAAGTCCTTCTTCAGCTACTGAAGTGGCTACAAGAACGTTGTAATCTCCTGCCTTGAACTTCTCTATGATCTCTACCTGCTGCTTCTGGGTGAGCCCTTTGTCGCGGAACTTTGAGCTTTGTCCCACGAACTTGACAGGTCGTATTCCTTCTATCTCGGAAAGGGTATTTGTCACCATCTCAGATGTATCACGGTAATTTGTAAAGACGATAACGCGGGATTCAGGTTTGCCATTGAGTTCCCTGGAAACCAGGTCCCGAACAACATTGAGTTTTGGATGTTCTGTGCTGCATTCCTTTATCCTGTGGTAGAACTGTCTCATGTAGAGGTCTTCAGAAAGGCGCTTTGCAGCCTTGCTTCCGCTCTTTGAGACCGCTTCGTTCTCCAGCCTGTCAGCATATTTTGAAAGGGATTCGATGCCCTGTGTTTCAATGATCTCCACTGCATGATTTACTTTCATGATCTCGGCAAGTATGGATAATGCACTGAATACTGCAGAGTCGGCCATGCCTCTTAGTTCTCCCTGTAACTTTTTCTGCAGGCCCAGAAGATCCCTCTTGGAAGCACTCTTCCCGTATGGAAGGGAATATCCAAGTTCCCCAAGCTTCTTGAACCTGTCATCAAGGACCTTGTCCAGAAGCTTTTTCAGTTCCTTCATCTCATCCGGTAGTATGACGTGCTTCCATTCGATCTCCTTTTTGTGAATGTATGGAGCAACATCCGAATCGGATTCTGTCTTGATGGCAACTGAACTTATGAACAGGTTGTTGCAGACCTCGCTGATCTTCTCATCGGAACTTCCCGGGCTTGCAGTGATCGCAAGACAATGCGGGTTCTTGGCATCCTGGAAATATCTCTCAGCAATGTAGGTGTAGGCATAATTCCCGACAGCCCTGTGCGCTTCATCAAAAGTGATATGTGAAACATCCTCGAGGCCGATCCTTTTTGTGAGGACATCGTTCTCGATGACCTGTGGTGTTGAGATGATGACCCTTCCCTTTTCCCAGAGCTTTGCCCTGTTCTCAGGGGAAACCGCACCTGTGAATGTCAGTATCTCTTCCTCGGGTATGTTAAGGGCAGCTTTTAAAAAAGAAGCATGCTGCTCGACGAGTGGTTTTGTAGGGGAAAGGATCAGGACCTTCCCGCCGGACTTTTCCAATCTGGAAACAATTACAAGAAGAGCAACGATGGTCTTGCCAAGGCCGGTTGGCAAAACTACCAGTGTTGGTGCTGATAGTGCCTTTCCGGCAAGGTCAAGTTGATAGAGCCTTTGTTCTATAGTATCTGGTTTGACCAGGGGGTGTTTGATAAAGTTGCTCATATTTGTTACAGGTTTGAAAGTTGCTTGATGCAATTACGTTCTTAACCTTATTAAATATGAGGCAAGCGGTGTGAAAGTGTTTACAGCTTCACACCTGCGGTCTCAAAGTCTCTCTTTCCATAGACCAGATCGTATATTACATCTTCAATGCCATCTATTGGTGCTCTTACCTGTTCCATTGTATCACGGTCACGGATGGTGACTGAATTATCTTCGATCGTATCGTAATCGATCGTTATGGAATATGGTGTTCCGATCTCATCATTCCTGCGGTAACGGCGTCCGATAGCTCTCGAGTCATCATAGGTCACAAGGAGTCCTCTGTTTCGAAGCTTTTCTGCTATCTGTTTAGCAGGATCCATCAGTTCCTTCCTTGTAAGCAGTGGCAGGACCGCTACCTGTATAGGTGCGACCTCATTCCGGAACCTGAGGACTATCCTTTCCTCTTCATCATCCTCATCTTCTTCAGCAACCATTTCTTCTTCAAAGGCATGTTCCATGGTGCAGTAGAGGATCCTGTCAATACCATAGGACGGTTCGATGACATGCGGTACGATCTTTTCACCGCTGACCTTGACGGTCTCCTGTGCATAGGATATGATGTCAGAAGGCACTGTGAATTCCTCACCATCGACGTTGACCCTGATCTCTTCCCTGTCAAGTTCCTCGGGGCTTAATTCTTTAAGTGCATCGGCAACAGCGTTTGCTTTTCCTTTGAACAAAGGTCCCATCTTGCCCATGTTTGGCTTTACCACGAACTGTTCGATCAGCTTCGGCTCATCATACTCGATATGGACCACAAGTTCTGTGCCACTGGTTTTTGCATGTGCCATCAGGTCATAGTCTGTCCTGTCTGCAATACCAACGACCTCGATCCAGCCAAACCTGTCCGTCAATATCTCAGCATCCCAGCAATCAATAGCGTAGTGTGCCATCTCATCCTTCTGGTGCTGCCTGAACCTGAGCTTGTCTGCAGCAATACCCACACGCTGCAGGAAGCTGTTTGTAAGTGCAATGTGGTATGCCAGGAACTCATGTGCGATTATCTTCTGATCGATAGCTTCCCTTACGGTCATCTGCTCGATAACGCCCTTTTGCTGTGCTTCATCTGAATAAAGGTTTAATGTAACACCTTCGAACCTTCCAATGTTCGGATGGGTCTTTTCTTCCGGATGGGTGAATATCTCAGCTTCTGCCTGTGTGAACTCACGAAGTCTGATAACTCCCTGCCTTGGTGAGATCTCGTTGCGGTATGATTTTCCGATCTGGGTTGCACCAAAGGGCAGCTTTTCACGATAGTATCGGGACAGCCTCTGGAAATTTATGAACATTCCCTGTGCAGTTTCAGGACGCATGTAGCCCTGTCTTCCGGTGCCCGGGCCGATGCTTGTCTTGAACATCAGGTTGAACTCATAAGCTTTGCCAAGTTCACCGCCACATTCAGGGCACCCGATGTTGTTCTCTTTGATCAGTCGATCAAGTTCCTCGTTGCTCAAAGCATCTGCAATTTCTACTATCTTGTCAACAAGGTGATCTGCCCTGAATGCTTCGCCACATTCCTTACATTCGCAGAGGGGGTCGGAAAACCCGCCAACATGACCGGATGCAACAAAAACATCTTCGATACCAACTGTGGGGGTTTCGATCTCCATGAACCCTTCATGGATGACGTAGAGTTCACGCCAGATCTGCTCTATCCTGCGTTTCAAAGTACTTCCAAGAGGTCCATAATCATAAAAGCCTGCAGTACCTCCGTACAGCTCAAAGGAGTTCCACAAAAAACCTCGTCTTTTTGCCAGTTCAATTACCTGTTCATACCTGTCCATGATAGATCCTCATAAGTTCGCGATCATATTGTTGGGATGATAATATTTATATTATCGATATTTCCTGTTTGCATGCAATGAAAATATCCGAAATCCTGATTCATTTTTATATTTTTCAATATGTTGCTGGTTTATATTTTTGATTAACGCACTTTCCACATATAAATTTGTGTCTATAAAGACAATATTCGATCACAAAGATATTCACATTATATTTGGTATCTCTTATATGTTCAGTTAATTTATTTATTGAGTCTGTTAAATATCATATTTGTAATTACGGCAAAATATTTCGGTTATTTATTTTATTTCGTTATATTGATGCTGAGTTTAAAAAAATAGACATTGCACAAGATACTCCTCATTATTATCATTATGAGCAGCAACATCTTTATATAGTTACTACGGCATAGTAATATTTAGGCAAGACCGAAAAAATCATATCGTACCACCACCACCACAAACTGATTTTTTATTGGTCATTCCATCACGGTCTTGCTTTTGTTCTTCATTTTAACTCAATACTAAAACTTCTAGCTTTAAGTTTTTATTTTTCAAACTGCTTATTTTATTATTTGCTCAAATACTTATAAGTCATATTTATTATCCCAACATATTGAATTTATTTCTTAATAACCGTAAAACCAAAACAATTTCGAAAATGATATATAGTTATTAATATAGTATATTAGTTAAGCAAGGTCGTAAATCATATTGTACCACCACTACTAACTGATTTTGTTGGTTATTCCATCACCGATCTTGCTATAATTCTTACTTTTTACTTATTACCTGAACTTCTAACTTTAAACCTTTATTTTCAAAACAGTTTATTTATTTCTAAAGATTGACAGTTTTTACGCTTATTCTAAAGAGATGCATTCTTTTCGGAAAAGCAAAAACTGTCCAAGTTGGGATGTATTGCATATCTTTTCTTGCGTTGTAGCAATTAATATATTTAAAAAAAGGAAACGAATTTTATAAATCAGTCGGAATGCTAAATCCTATTGTAGTTCCTTCACCGAGTTCACTTTTAAATAAGACTTCACCATCATGCATTTCAACGATTTTTTTGACAAGGGCAAGGCCGAGGCCATTACCTTCATATAATCTACTGCTCGAAGAATCAACCTGTGTAAATGGCTCAAAGATTTTTTCATGATAATTCTTTGAAATACCAATTCCTGTATCTTTGACTTTGATGACCAAGCATTTAGTGCTCTTTTCCACCCGAACCATTATCGAACCACCATCAGGAGTGAACTTTATAGCATTAGATAAGAGATTAAAAATAACCTGTTTTAATTTTAGCCTGTCAGCATTAATGCAAAGATCATCAGCTTCGATACTTGTGCTCAGGCAGATATTCTTTTGTTGCACAAGAGGAGATACAATTGATATTACATCATTCAACACGTCCCTGAACAGGATCTTTTCATGCTGAAGTTCAGCTTTACCAGCCTCTATCTTTGAAAGGTCCAGAATATCATTGATAAGGCTTAGTAAGTGGTTACCACTTTTAGATATATTAGTTATGTATCTTATTTGTTTATCATTGATCAAATCTTTGTCATTATCGAGAAGAAAATCTGAAAAACCAATGATAGAATTAAGTGGCGTTCTCAATTCATGGCTTACATTTGCAAGAAACTCGCTCTTTGCTTTATTGGCAGATTCAGCAGTAATTTTTGCATTCATTAATGCAATTTCGGCTTCTTTGCGTTCAGTCACGTCATGCATAACACCATTAATTGAAACATTGTTTCCTTCTTTGTCTATTAGCCACGCAATGTGATCTTCTACCCACCTTATTGTTCCGTCCTTTCTTCTTATGCGGTATTCCAGAACACCATTTTCAAGTTTTGTCTGCATTTCTTCATATTTTAAAAGGACTTTTTCTATATCTTTTTGGCAAATGGAACTCTTCCATAAACCCGGATCACTGAGCCATTCTTCAATAGTATATCCAAAAATATTCTCAACAGCCTGATTAGTATATGCTGTTTCAAAGGTTCCAGGGTCAATGCAGTATACCAATTCTGCAATATTTTCAGTCAATTCACGATATTTCTTTTCAGATTCCATCAAAGCAGCAGTTGCTTTTTTTCTCTCTGTAATATCTCTTATAATTGCCATCTCTGCCGGTTTACCTTTGTATTGGATGGTAGATACATTGATCTCAACCGGTATCTTTTTTCCATCTTTTGACAAGATCTCTATCTCATTATCTGGTTGAATGGCTTTTTCCAGCCTCTTTATATGTCTCTCTTTTAAAAGACCGGTATGCTCGGATGAAATCAAATCCATAAAAGGAATTTCGTTTGCTTCATCAGAGGAATAACTGATCAGATCCAGCATTTTCGGGTTTGCATACTTTATCAGGAAATCCTGGACAATAATAATTCCATCATTCCCGTTTTCGACAAGAGCAGAATACTTATCATCCCTTTCTTTCAATTTATTCTCCATTTCATGCTTGTAAAGGGCTATCTCTATAATGGTGTATAATTCCTTTTCTTCAAAAGGCTTGAGTATGTAACCAAAAGGTCCTGTTATCTTTGCTCGCTGCAAGGTATTGTCATCGGCATAAGCGGTAAGGTAGACAACTGGAATATCATGTCGTGTCTGTATCTGGTCAGCTACTTGAACACCGTCCATATCCCCATCCAGCATAATATCCATCAGCACCAGATCCGGACAAATTTCTTCCATTTTTTCAATAGCTTCTTCCCCGGATGCAAAAGTGAAAGGGACTGTATATCCGAAATCTTCCAACGTGTTTTTTATGTCCAGAGCTGTAATGAGTTCATCCTCTATAACTAATATTTTTGGTCTTGTCATTAAAGCTCCCTCCACTTTTCTAATTATTCTTCAAAAGTTATCACAAATTTAGTACCCTTGCTTCGATCAAGCTCGATTTCACCATGAATTTGTTTCACAAGTGTTGTTACCAGTTGCAAACCCAATGAATGTGAATTCCTATAGTCCAGATCTTTAGGAATACCTATTCCAGTGTCGCTGATAATGAGTGTAAACATCTTGTTTTCAAGATGGAATTTGATATTGATGACACCTTCTTCTTCTGCCTGATAAGCATACTTTAAGGAATTTGAAACAATTTCATTGATGATCAAACCAAGGGGAATGGTTCTTTCTATTCCCATGTAAACGTTATCGATGTCCAGTTTCAGTTTGATAGCACTATTTCCTATTCTGTATGTCTGGAACAGATAGGTCGTCAATTTCTTGATGTAATCACCAATGTCTATACTTGCCAGATCCTTTGATTGGTACAACTTCTGATGGGCAATAGCCATTGATCGGACGCGGCTCTGACTCTCCCGGAATGCATCAATTACTTTTTCATCATTGAAGTTTCGAGATTGAAGGTTGAGCAAACTGGAAATGACCTGGAGGTTATTTTTCACCCGGTGATGGATCTCTTTTAACAAGGTATCTTTTTTCCGAACTTCTTCTGCCTTTTTGTGTTCGGTGATATCAATAAAACTCTCGATAAAATGTAGGCGCCCGTCAAGATTTACAGAAGCTACAGTCTTGAGGACGGGGATCTCTTCTCCTCTGACATTTAGCAGCACGCGTTCTGATTTGTCTATGTTCATTTTAAGGTCGCTGATAGGGCATTTTCTCTCCTCGGCCGTACAGATAAATTCGTGGCATACTTTGCCAACGATTTCCTCTTTTGGAGCACCAATAATTTGAACTGCGAAAAGATTTGCATCAATAATCGTATGTGTTTCTGCATCGATGATAACGACCCCTGTTTGGATCGATGCTAGCACGGTCTTTAATTTGTTCTCGTTCTCCTGCAATACTTCCTCTGCATGCTTGCGTTGTATGATCTCTTGTTGGAGATGTTTGTTGGTACTTGTCAGTTCTGATACATTTTGTCGGATAATTTCCTGTGACTCTAGATTGTGCAGCAATGCACTCATCTGCTGAACGAACACCATGAAAGACGGTCTGAGCTCATCACCTATCTTATCATAGAAATCCTTCTTTTTTGTGGATCGTCCTCCTAGAACAAATCCCTGCAGATCTCCATCCTTGTAATATGGGGCGTAAATTACCTGACATAATCCCAGCGATTCCCAGGGATTTGATGGTCCGGAATCCTCGATAAAGACGCCTTCTCTTGTGTTCACAATGTTATCGGAAATGATCCAGTCCATGACAAATGGATGTTTCTCATCAAAACCATAATTCTCCACAAGCGTTAAGCGATTATTAGTCATGTCGTAAGTGAAGAATGCACCACATTCAACCTCAAAAACTTCAACTATGGACTCTACCGTTATCAACAAAAGGTCGTGCAGATTTTCAATCCGAATAGCTTTCTTGTTGTGTGACTGGATCGACTTAAAGCGACCCAGCTCCTGATCAAGGTGATCTCCTGTATTGACAAGCTTCTGCTCAATCGCAGAGAAACGCGTTACCTGTTTCTGTAGCTCATTATACCTGGCTTTAAGCTCATCATACTTCAAGTTCTCATCATTCATGATCAGTTTCTATCTTTGTTTATTCATGTTGCGAGGCATCTGGTGCGAATACGCTGCGTGTCACATTAGTCGTTGCTTTTGACAATGACATACAGGGCTGTTGTATAGTTATGGAATTGGTCTCGCCCTCCTAATCTTGCAAACTCGCCCAGTCCGTACATTCCCAGCCATGGTACATCCTCATCGTTACATAGGGGATACTGCATTCTGGCTACAATTTCATCCTTATGGATACGGTTTAACATCCCCCTTCCTCTTGCGACACAGTCTGCATGGAACACGGCGACAGGTTTACGGCCGTTGCATTTTTCAACGATCTGCCCGACCATCTGATCAAGACCATCAAATATTAGATCTTCATCCCTCTTGGTGAGGTGGAGTTTTGTGCCCTCGGGACACTCAACAGGCATATAGATGCTACCATCCGTCCCTTTCTTTGCTATCACACGAAGAATGTGCGTGTTGCCATATTCTTCTTGTAAGCTCTTTGGTAGTTCCTCCGCAAGCGCTCCAATTGGGATCGTATCCTTAAGTTGTGCTGTTTCTGGTAGTCCAAGATTTTCTGTCAGGCACTTCCATGCTGGTTCTCCATTCAGCTCGAACACACGGTTCGACTCAGAGCGTGTAACTTCAAAAGGCATTTCTATGATTGCGAAACCATGGGAGGCTTGTGTGATAACCTCAAGTGTAGGGTCTGCAAAACCAATTGCTAATGCAGCTTTTTCAAATATCTGGTCGCCAACGAACTGAAAGCTGTTTATGGCTTTCATATTATCAGAAGAGGTAGCTCCAAATATTGGAACATCGGTACCAAAAACTGATTCGATGCCTTCCAACGCTTTGTCGGCAGCAATATCGATGCCAGATGCCAGAAAATGGATCATGTTAACGTTTGAATTTTTACTTTTCAGATCCTGAGCCAATTGAGCACCGACTTCATACGAATTGGGACCCGTTATATTGTCTTTTATGACAACGGAATATTCATCTTTCCCACCCTTTATTGTCATGATCGCCAGACATCTCATTGCTTCATTTGCTCCCTCTTTACCAATAATTCCGGAGCAGGTACAACCCACAATCTGTGCACTGGGGGCGAGCTTATGTGCTTCACTTAGAATTTCATTCAGATTATGCCCGATAGTGGCATAGATTACAACAAGATCACAATCAATGCTCTCTTCATCAACGAGTGCATTTTCAAGGCATTCAGCTATAGCTTTCTTTGAGTTTACAACTGCAGTACTACTGGATGCAAATTTTAACATAATTCCCTCAACTTTATTTAGATTCCACAATTCCACAAATCATTTGATGTAAGTCTTCTGTGAAGTGGCCACGTTTTTATTATCACAAAATAAATATTTTCAGATATAAATAAGTAATCCTTTTACTCGGTCACTCAGATTTTTGTGTTTCTGAATGAATTCGGATATCATAAAAGATAAATCAAACACAGTGCTCAGGTAATACAAACTGGTAAGATCCGAGGGATTATATCACCTCTCCATTAGTCGCCTAATGGGATGTTGAAAAAAATTAATGCTGATTTTGGTGGTATTTTGTTTATTTTCCATCAATATTTGCTTAATCTGCAACTAAAATACTAACATATTATAAATTGTAGTTTTTACATAGCACTAACTAATACAAAAGATCTTTAAAAACGAAAAAAGTGAGTGCCGGAATTTCCGGCATATGATCAAATTTTAGTCTTCCATGGCTTCATCTGCAGTCATTCCACCATGAACGACCTTTGATATACGGGTGACAAGCCTTGTTGGATTATCGGACTGGAACACGTTCCTGCCCATTGCGACACCTTTGCAGCCGACCTGAAGTGCATTGTAGACCATTTCGAGCAGCTCTTTTTCGGTGTCCATCTGAGGGCCACCTGCAATAACTACGGGAACCGGACAGCCATCAATTACTTCTTTGAAAGATTCAGGGTCGCCTGTATAACTTGTCTTGACAATGTCAGCACCAAGTTCGGCACCAACCCTTGCTGCGTGTTTCACGTATTCTACATCAAGTTCGGATTCGACCTTTGCCCCTCTGGGATATGTCATTGCGAGAAGAGGCATTCCCCATTCATCACATTTTTTTGCAATATGTCCAAGGTCCTGGAGCATTGCTGCTTCATCATCCGCACCAACATTGATGTGAACGGAGACTGCATCAGCGCCTACCTTAATAGCTTCTTCAACGGTTGTGACAAGGACCTTGTGGTTTGGATCAGGCCCGAGTGAGGTGGAACCGGAAAGGTGTATAATAAGTCCTACATCCCTGCCATAGCCACGATGTCCGTGTTTTGCAAGTCCCATGTGACCAAGGACAGCATTTGCACCGCCCTCTGCAACCTTGTTAACAGTTGATGGCATGTCGATCAGACCTTTGATCGGTCCTGCACCGACCCCATGGTCCATTGGTATTATTATAGCATTCCCCGTATTTCTGTCGAAAATACGCTCCATCCTGACAGATTTGCCAATTTCGCTCATGTTAGAGGAGATGCCTATTATATTACATATCCTTTACGTGAATGCTATTACCTGCCATGTCAGATATTCTCATGCTGGTATCTTCCACAATAACCTTCATCCACTTCTGTGTGAAGATGATAGAAAAGCAGCTGCATTATGCGGGCATCTTTCTGAAGATCGAACCCGGCAGTATTGTACACCACAAGCATGCACTCGCTCCTTCCACAATATCCTGCATCCCATACAGCAGTTTCAAGTGTAGCTCCGCATCTTATCAGGCTGGAGCGTGGTTTGGCAATAGCTGCCAGTGCCTTTGGTATGTTGACGATCTCATTCAAGAGAACCTTGTAGATCCCAGGCTCAAGGTGTATCCAGCCATTCTCATCGAATTCGATCTTACTGCCTTCGGATATCCTTCTACCGGAATTATCAAAATCTACCGCTCCTGATCCTTCAATGGTCATGACTTCCTGAAGCGTCATCTCCACTCCGTTAGGCTGGAGTTGGGTATCCATATCGATCATGTTCTCTACAAGGGGTGGATTTGCAAGCACAAGCTCTCGAAGTTCATTTTTTGATAAGAGGGTCATAGCTGTTTGATGGTCTGGATTGGTTATTATGATTTCGGGATGTTATAGATGGATCACTTCCAGGGATGTTAGCCTGTCTCATTTTGTATAATGGATTATATAATTAATGTATATGAATAACGTTTATATACAATGCCGTAATACAGGCGAACTTGATGTATGTAAAGTTAATTTGTTTTACGTCACGATTTATTTCCAATCCCATAATTTCGCTATCTATGAATACATATTATCCAGAATATAGGTGTTAATAACATGCAAGATTATTCACAAAAAATGACCCTTCCTATATCAGACGTTCCGCATGGTGAAAATATAACTCTTGTATATAGAAACGGTGACAAAGTCATTGATTTTGTCTCGTCTTTTTTACGGTCCGGATTGAAGCACAATGATTTATGCGTCTGGATAACGCCAGGGGTAAATAAGGATGAAGGTCCGGATGTTTTTTTCAGGGAAAAGACCATCTTCGTTAACGAGAAATCCTTTTCCTCGAATTTCGATCTTGTTCTTATGGACCTGGAATTGCTTTCTGATGCTGAAGCATTTTGCAGTGCTATACTCGAATTCATAGAAAAAAAGCACATGTCTGCTATGAAATGTGGATTTGATGGACTGAGGATCAATATTGACCTGATCTCGGAAAAAGGTCAAATGCTGCCTTTTCTCAAGCAATGCAGGAAATCGATCATTTCTTCAACTTCGGATGTTGAGCTTACAACCTTATTCACATGTCCTCTTGAATCTTTTTCTTCTTCAGACATCTTTGAACTGATGGATGACCGGGAAAACACTATCATGAAAAAGAATGGCATGTGGACCAGTCTTATGGATCTCCTCAGCAGCAAGTACAGGAAGCACCTGCGATTTTCTCCAGAGTTAATGAAAAAGGAAAAAGAGCTGAAATCCATATACAGGAACAGCCCTGTGGTCGCATTCCTCAGGAGTTCCGGGAATGGTTTCCCGGTTGAGTTCGTTTCTGAGAATATATCACAGTTTGGGTACTCGGCAGAAGAGCTCATGTCCCACAAGGTTCTTTATGAGGACCTTATCCATCCCTGGGACACTGATGATTATTTTCTGGCCCTTTCGGAATGTATTAAAAATAGGGATCACGAATTTACAAAAGAATACAGGATATTGGATCGTGAAGCTAATACTCGCTGGGTCAGTGAAACTTCATTGATAATGACGGATAGATCTGGAAAAATATCCCGTTTTCAGGGTATTGTTGTTGATATTACTGCAAGGAAACTTGCAGAGGAAGCCCTGAAAAGGTCCGAGCTTAAGTTCAAAGCCCTTTTTGATAATTCCAATGATCCGGTCTTCCTTTATGATCTGGATGGAAACATCTTTGAAGCAAACAACAAAGCATGCGAGTGTTTAGGTTATAGCAGGGAAGTATTGTTGCAGAAGAACATAACAGAGACTTATTCTAAGGAATGTGCAGTGGATTTTCAAAAACGAGTTGTAGAAGTTTGCCAGCAGGGAAATTGCATTTTTGAAATGATATGCCTGCGAAATGAAGGTTCTGAAATACAAGTCGAAATGAGCTCGCAGCTAATGGAATATGATGGTAAGCCTGCAATTCTCAGCATATCCCGTGATATCACTGAACGCAAGAATGTAGAAAAAGCTCTTCTGGATGCAAAGAACGAAGCAGAGGTATCCAATAGGTTAAAGACCGAATTCCTTGCCAACATGAGTCATGAGCTTAGAACTCCCCTGAATTCTGTTATTGGTTTTTCAGAGATTCTTCTTGAAAATAAAGCAGGCTCTCTTAATGATATACAAATGAAATACATAGGCAACATCTCCAAAAGCGGGAGTCATTTGTTGACTCTCATCAATGATATACTGGACCTTTCAAAGATAGAGGCCGGTAAAATGGAACTTCAGCATGAAAAGTTCCGTTTCAGGGAAGTGTTAAATGATGTAGAAACAGTTGTTTCACCTCTTGCGGAAAAAAAGAATATCTGCCTGACCACTAGTGTCGGAGCTGATGATCTTTATATCAATGCTGACAGGTTAAAATTGACCCAGGTACTTTTCAATTTGGTATCCAATGCCATAAAGTTCACACACGAAGGCGGTTCGGTAATGATCCGTGCAGAAAATGATGCTGGAACTCTGGTGATAAAGGTCGAAGATACAGGTATCGGCATCCCCGAATCTGACCAATGCGATCTTTTCAAACCTTTTACACAGGCGGACTCATCTGTGAATCGTCAGTTTGGAGGCACAGGTCTTGGTCTTTCGCTTGCTAAAAAATTAATAAAATTACATGGTGGAAATATCTGGGTGGAGAGTGAGCCTGGGATCGGCAGTGTATTTGGGTTCAGTGTTCCTTTATCGCCGGAATTGTCCTGATCGGTATCGGTTCAATGCTCAATTGTACTTTCAGGATGGTCATGTTTCCGGATATTATAGATCACCCATAAAAATAGCACTACTCCTATTGCTGAGAGCAGGATATAAGTAATTGACAGAACCGACAAGCTGATAGCCGGTACAAAACATGCGATATTGACTGCAAGTATCAGTAATGGTATGAAAATGATAAGGTTACGGCTCGAATAAGAGCAGTTTCCCAATATTTCCAATTTCTCTTTCTTTTTGGCTGATCGCAATATGAGAATTACTGGAATGGCATAGAACACGATAATTGATGTGTATGGCAGGATGGTTGTAGGTATCCTTTCGGGAAGAAGGTACAGAAATGTTATAACATAAAGTGTGATCAGGTAGCCCTCAAGCAGTTTGAAACTTCTTCCTTCCAATTTCAGGGAAGTCAGGTCACTATCTTTTGTGAACTTATAAAGAACTGCAATTATCACCAGCGTCCCCGTCAGGGAAATATTTGCAGATGTCAGATCGAACTGGTTCCCGTTAGCGATGAAAGTACTCACCAATATCAGGAAAAGCGCTAAAATAGCAGTTTTCCTTCTCGTTCTTTCCAGTATTAATTCATGTGTTGTAAGCACCTTTCCGGTCAATATCTCAAAAATGAGTATCGGAACGATAAATGACATAATCGGATGCCAGAAAAATCCCAGTATGGGAAATTCACCGATCCCCAATCCAAGAAAGGTTCCCATTGATGGCCCATCGGAATCGAGATAACCAACCCAGAGGACCTTGGTGATCCATGACTCGTACAAAGCGAAGAGCACTCCGAAAAGATAAAGCTGGGACAATGAGGTCCGTTCTGTCTTTAAGGCGATCCCTAAAAAGAATAGCAAATGGGCCAGATAGAGCGGAAATGTCAAAAGGATCCCCCAGCCGTTGATGAACCATGCCTGTGAAGCTCCTGAGAATACTTCTGCAAAGAGCATGGATAATGTTCCTATCAGGAGTATGGGGGGAATTTTCTGCATGTTACCAAATGATGGGTTGTTTTGGAATTAGTAGTTTTGTAATGTGGTCGTATTTGCGTTTTTCACTGGAAGTTATGTTGGTAACATTTATCCTAAAACACGGCAAAAGTTCGGCAAAAACCTTGGAGTTGGAAGGAGTCCTTTTCAGGGAATCAGATAAAAAAAAAGTGATGTTTGGGTTCGTAAACTTTATATGTAAATTGTGTGCATTTTTTTATATGAGTAGTTATGCTGCTTAAATTAGGTGGAGGTAGTGGTAAGATGGATGAAAAAACCCCTGTCATCAGAGTGTATTTCTCCAAAATCAAGAAAGTATTTTATAACCTGTCTGAAGAGGAAAAATAGAGTTCATGCGTAAGGATTGCGAGGAAATAGGCGAAGTCGGGAGGAAATGGGCGAAGTCGGGAGGAACATAAGATTGGTAAGCTGATGTTGATGGTGGCTGGATTACTGGTCTTAGGACTATTTTTTGTCACTCCAGTATCAGCTTTATCACCTCCAATAGTTTACGTTTCCGCAAATAATGATGGTGACTACAATTGTGATGGGGTAGCTGACCAAGTTCAGATTAATCAAGCTTTGGCTTATGTCCGGGATAATGCCGGGTTTACTACGGTCTATCTTAAAAACGATGGCGGAAACACTGACTATATTATTGACGATACAATTGAAGTTCCAACGAATACGATTTTTACTGGGGATGTTGGAGCCGTTGTCAAGCTAAAGGCTGATATTGCAAAGCCATCAAGCTACGAATGGTCAATGGTAACCGGCAATACATTTGAGTCAGGGCACAAGTGGAAAAGTGCATACAACATCACAATAAATAACATCACATTTGATGCAGACAGGTGGAATCAGTCGAACATTCCTGAAAACGATATGGACTTATATGCCACAATCGAGATTCGTGGATACGACCAAACATATCACGATTTGTCATTCACAACCGGTATCGGTGACTTTATTAAGATACCAAACTGGATTGAGACAACACCCGACATTGAAATTTATGATAATTACTTCGGACGTGCAGGTCACTGTGACGTATATGTATTGTACACAGGTTACACAGGCAGTGATAGGATATGGATACACGATAATACATTCGACTATGTCGCATGTAATGCAGGTGTAAGGTTAGATGAGTGTTCAGGAGCACTGGTTGAAAATAATACATTTACATCTAATAATCAAGGTGATCATGCTATCTATCTGGCCTACAAAAATGATCAATGTAACATAGGTTCACATGATAATGAAATTAGATATAATGAGATTTATGATGTGAGAGAACATGGTATCTTGCTGGCAGCAGAGGTATCTGGTGGTTCTGTAGTTAAGTCCGAAGTATCAGACAACTGGATTCACCATAATCTGATTTATAGCACCGATGGTGATGATGGCAATGGTGGTGGTGTCAGCCTATATGGTTATGAGGACACTCTAATTGAGTACAACACAATTCATGCTTGTGATGGTGATGGTATCCAGACCAAAGAGCATTATGGCTCAACTTCTACCACCGGATTCAATGTCTATGCCTACAACAATATTATTTCTGGTGCTGTTCCCTATAACAGTCAGGGCTACGGAATAAACAATATTGCCAATGCTCACCACAATATTACCAGTGACTACAATAACATCTATGACTGTGACCTTGGCAGTTATGGGAATACATCTGCAGGAAGTCACGATATTTATGTTGACCCAAAGTATTTGGATATCGGTAATGATAAGTACTGGCTGAAATCCTCATACGGAACATGGGATGGAGATTCTTGGGAGAATCAGGATACTGATAGTGCCTGTATTGATGCTGCTGACCCTGCTGATAGTTATTCCAATGAACCAGAGGATAATGCTAACAGGGCTAATCTTGGTAGATGGGGTAACACTATCTATGCTTCAAAGTCTGGTGCAGCTGAGTTTAATGTGTACTCTGGAGATTTCATCCAGGATGCTGTTGATGCTGCAACCAACGGTGACACGATTATTGTCTATCCTGGGGTATACACAGAGAATGTAGATGTGTACAAGAAGTTAACTATAATTTCAGAATCAGGAAATCCGGATTATACCATTGTTCAAGCTGCTTCTTCAAACGATCATGTATTCCACGTGACTGCAGATAACGTGACTATAAACGGATTTACTGCAACAGGTGTCACTGGTGATGATAAAAGCGGGATATCCCTTTATGCAGTTGAAGGATGTACTATTACTAACAACATTGCATCGAACAACGATTTAGGTATCAATCTGTATGATTCCAGCAACAACACGATTTACAACAACTACTTCAACAACACGAACAATACTCTAATGAATAATAGTGCCGGAAACGTCTGGAACATCACCAAAACAGCAGGTACAAACATTATCGGTGGGTCATATCTAGGTGGTAACTATTGGGCACACCCAAATGGCACAGGATTCAGCCAGACCAATAATACCGATGCGGACAGAGATGGCATATGCGACGAAACCTATACGATTGCATCGGATCACATCGACTATCTGCCTCTGGCTGTACCGCTCGTCTATCCTGCTGCTAACTTTACTGCTAATGTCACTGAAGGTATTGCACCACTTACTGTTTCATTCACTGATCTCTCAACCAATGCAACGTCATGGTCCTGGGATATTGATGCTGACGGTACTGAGGATTACTCCAGTCAGAATATAATTCATACGTATGATACAGCTGGTTTGTATACTGTCAATCTTACTGTCA
>NZ_CAAGSW010000008.1 GCF_900774055.1 Methanococcoides sp. AM1
GGTCTGACGTTGAAATTGGCAGTTCGGTTAATTCTGACTGATAGTGACTTTATCTATCAAAAAGAACTAACCAACATTGTGCAAAGAAAACAACTCTCTAATTAAACATAGAGTTCTTTTCCGACAATTTTCTTAGTTAACTTCCAAATTTTGTGTGCTTTAACAAATAACTCTGGTTGATCCTGCCAGAGGTTACTGCTATCGGTATTCGACTAAGCCATGCGAGTTAAATGTTCTTCGTGAACATAGCGAACTGCTCAGTAACACGTGGATAACCTGCCCTTAGGTTCGGCATAACTCCGGGAAACTGGAGATAATTCCGAATAAACCATTAATGCTGGAATGCTTTTTGGTTCAAAGACTTCGGTTGCCTAAGGATGGATCTGCGGTCTATCAGGTAGTAGTGGGTGTAAGGTACCTACTAGCCTACGACGGATATGGGTTGTGAGAGCAAGAGCCCAGAGATGGATTCTGAGACATGAATCCAGGCCCTACGGGGCGCAGCAGGCGCGAAAACTTTACAATGCGGGAAACCGCGATAAGGGGATACCGAGTGCCAGCATATTATGTTGGCTGTCCACATGTGTAAACGGCATGTGTTAGCAAGGGCCGGGCAAGACCGGTGCCAGCCGCCGCGGTAACACCGGCGGCCCGAGTGGTAATCACTTTTATTGGGTCTAAAGGGTCCGTAGCCGGTTTGATCAGTTCTTCGGGAAATCTGACAGCTCAACTGTTAGGCTTCCGGGGAATACTGTCAGACTTGGGACCGGGAGAGGTAAGAGGTACTACAGGGGTAGGAGTGAAATCTTGTAATCCCTGTGGGACCACCAGTGGCGAAGGCGTCTTACCAGAACGGGTCCGACGGTGAGGGACGAAAGCTGGGGGCACGAACCGGATTAGATACCCGGGTAGTCCCAGCCGTAAACGATGTTCGCTAGGTGTCAGGGACGGTGCGACCGTTTCTGGTGCCGTAGGGAAGCCGTGAAGCGAACCACCTGGGAAGTACGGCCGCAAGGCTGAAACTTAAAGGAATTGGCGGGGGAGCACTACAACGGGTGGAGCCTGCGGTTTAATTGGACTCAACGCCGGAAAACTCACCGGGGGCGACAGCAAGATGTAGGTCAAGCTAAAGACTTTACCTGAATCGCTGAGAGGAGGTGCATGGCCGTCGTCAGTTCGTACTGTGAAGCATCCTGTTAAGTCAGGCAACGAGCGAGACCCGTGCCCACTGTTGCCAGCATGTCCTTCGGGATGATGGGTACTCTGTGGGGACCGCTGGTGCTAAACCAGAGGAAGGTGCGGGCTACGGTAGGTCAGTATGCCCCGAATCTCCCGGGCTACACGCGGGCTACAATGGCTGGGACAATGGGTTCCTACACCGAAAGGTGATGGTAATCTCCTAAACCCAGCCGTAGTTCGAATCGAGGACTGTAACTCGTCCTCGTGAAGCTGGAATCCGTAGTAATCGCGTTTCAACATAGCGCGGTGAATACGTCCCTGCTCCTTGCACACACCGCCCGTCAAACCACCCGAGTGAGGTATGGGTGAGGGCACGGATTTTGTGCCGTGTTCGAACCTAAATTTCGCAAGGGGGGTTAAGTCGTAACAAGGTAGCCGTAGGGGAATCTGCGGCTGGATCACCTCCTAAGCAACGATCCGCACAAAGCGGATCAACGCTATCAGTCAGAAATCGATAAACTGCCAATTTCAACAACCCCACTTCAATGAAATAAGATTTCGCTGGAGAAAATGCGAGCGAGGGCTTGTAGATCAGTTGGAAGATCGTCGCCTTTGCAAGGCGAAGGCCCTGGGTTCGAATCCCAGCAAGTCCATTGGATCAATCACGATTCACAAATCATCAAGTGCACCGAGCAAGTAATGTTGCTTGGGAAGGATGGATGTGCCCTTTCCCCGATATTGGGCATTATGAGATCATGTATATATTACATATCAGACGCTCACTGGACAAAGTGAGATGGACTCTGGTAATTATGCCGTCAGGTGGATGGCTCGGCTCAAGCGCTGATGAAGGACGTGCCAAGCTGCGATAAGCTCAGGGTAGACGCATGGAATCTATGAACCTGAGATTTCCTAATGAGACCTCTTAGCACATTTGTGCTGATCAGTCATGATCGGGAACGCCCCGAATTGAAACATCTTAGTAGGGGCAGGAAGAGAAATCGAAGAGATGCCGTTAGTAATGGCGAATGAACACGGCAAAGTTCAAACTGAATCCCTCCAGTAATGTGAGGGAGATGTGGTGTTGTAGGAACTTTCTAAGGTTCCGACCTTTTCTTAGCTGAACTTTTCTGGAACGTTAGACCGTAGAGTGTGAAAGTCACGTAAGCAACGAAAAGAGGAACTGGAAATGTTCCTGAGTAGCGTGTGTTGGAAATCACGCGTGAATTTGGGAGGCACCAACTTCCAAAACTAAATACGTCTTGAGACCGATAGCGAAGTAGTAGGGTGACCGAAAACTGAAAAGTACCCCCAAAAGGGAGGTTAAAAGTGCCTGAAACCTGATGGTGATGGAGCGATATGGCATGAAAGGATCTTTAGTTCGAAGGAATCAACCGCGAGGTTGTAGTACGAGTTCTAATGCCGATGTCATATCATACGTTTTGAAGAACGGGCCAGGGAGTGTAACTAAGTGGCGATGGCTAACCTTTTATCTGGGAAGCCGAAGCGAAAGCAACAAGCACGCAACCCCTCACGGGGTGAGGTGCGGCGTATACAAGTGCGTGGAGTCACTAAGTTACGACCCGAAGCCGGGTGATCTAGGCGTGGGCAGGTTGAAGCGTGGCGAAAGCTACGTGGAGGACCGCAAGCGGTATTGATCTGCAAATCATTCGTGTGACCTGCGTCTCGGAGTGAAAGGCTAATCTAACCCGGCATCAGCTGGTTCCTTCCAAAACATGTCGCAGCATGACCTAACTGGAGATAGTCGGTGGAGTAGAGCACTGATTGGTGGTCCCGGGGGAGAAATCCCTCAGCCGCTTGTCAAACTCCGAACCCACCGTCGTCGTAGAAGGTTGGAGTCCGGGCTACTGGGGTAAGCTTGTAGTCCGTAAGGGAGACAACCCAGCCCGTGGTTAAGGTCCCTAAGTGTCGACTAAGTGTTAATACTAAAGGGCGTCCTAAGCCCTAGACAGCTGGAAGGTTAGCTTAGAAGCAGCTATCCTTTAAAGAGTGCGTAACAGCCCACCAGTCGAGGTTTGGGGCCCCGAAAATGGACGGGGCTCAAGTCGACCACCGATACCACGGAGTACCGAAAGGTAATCTTGTAGGAAGGCGTTGCGTTTGGGCAGAAGCAGGGCTGTGAAGTCCTGTGGACCGAGCGGAAACGAAAATCCTGGTAATAGTAGCAGCATAGTCAGGTGAGAATCCTGACCGCCGAAGGGGCTAGGTTTCCTCGGCAATGATCGTCAGCCGAGGGTTAGTCGGTCCTAAGTTGTACCGTAATTCGAGTACATCAAAAGGGAAACAGGTTAATATTCCTGTACCATTTAACAATAAAACTGACGTTTCGGGGCAGGCTGAGCGGCGCCGTCGCGCCGTCTAAGCATCGAACTCTGTGGAGAGCCGTAATGGCGAGAAGCAGACGAATATGTTATGGCGAAAGTCAGCTTCACCCTGGAACCCGTGAAAAGGGAGTTAAATGTCCGTACCGAGATCTGACACAGGTGCCCCTAGCTGAAAAGGCTAAGGCGTGTCGGAATAATTTGGCTAAGGGAATTCGGCAAATTGGCTCCGTAACTTCGGGAGAAGGAGTGCCTGCCGTGTAGACGGCAGGTCGCAGTGACCAGAGAACTCTAACTGTCTAATATCAACATAGGAGATCGCAAACCCGTAAGGGCTAGTACGATCTCTGAATCCTGCTCAGTGCAGGTACCTGAAACTTCGGTTCAACGGAAAGAAGGGCCTGTAAACAGCGGGGGTAACTATGACCCTCTTAAGGTAGCGTAGTACCTTGTCGCTTAATTGGCGACTTGCATGAATGGATCAATGAGAGTTCTACTGTCCCTAGCCAGAGTCCGGTGAAGCTTACATTCTAGTGCAGAGTCTAGAGACCTCTAGGGGGAAGTGAAGACCCCGTGGAGCTTTACTGCAGCCTGTCGCTGGGGTGTGATTTTGGATGTACAGTGTAGGTAGGAGACGTCGAAGCCGGTGCGCCAGCATCGGTGGAGTCACAATTGGGACACTACCCTTCCAAAGTTACGCCCCTTACTCCGAGAGGAGGACCCCGATAGGTGGGCAGTTTGCCTGGGGCGGGACGCCCTTGAAAAGATATCAAGGGCGCGCAATGGTTAACTCAAGTGGGTCGGAAACCTACTGAAGAGTGCAAGAGCATAAGTTAGCCTGACGTGATTCGGCACAGTAGCGGATCACGAGACGAAAGTCGGTTCTAGCGAACCTTTATGTCCCGCTTGGTGCGGGCTAAAGATGACAGAAAAGTTACCCCGGGGATAATTGAGTCGTTGCCGGCAAGAGCACATATCGACCCGGCAGCTTGCTACCTCGATGTCGGTTCTTTCCATCCTGGCTGTGCAGCAGCAGCCAAGGGTGAGGTTGTTCGCCTATTAAAGGAGATCGTGAGCTGGGTTTAGACCGTCGTGAGACAGGTCGGTTACTATCTACTAGAGGTGTCTGTAGTCTGAGGGTAAGTTGCTTTTAGTACGAGAGGAACAGAGCAACGGCGCCACTGGTCGATCGGTTGTCTGACAAGGCACTGCCGAGCAGCTACGCGCTAAGGAATAAGAGCTGAATGCATCTAAGCTCGAAATCTGACCTAAAAAGAGACTACGTTAAGGATTCCGGTAAAAGACCGGATTGATAGAGTCGGGATGTACGCACCAAGGCAACGAGGTGTTCAGTCCGCGGCCACTAATTTCCGTGCCTCATCCGTTTTGCTTTGTCCAGGCGAAATCTGATATGTAATATAATTAACATGATCATTTCCAGTATTAGAGATGAGTATGGCGGCCATAGTGGCAGGGCAACTCCTGTTCCCTTTCCGAACACAGAAGATAAGCCTGCCCACGTTGTTTACTGTACTGAGGTACGAGAGTCCTCGGGAAATCTGCGTCGCTGCTATGCTCACTCTTTACCTTAACTTTTCTTCGATCTGCCACAACTCATGAGTTGTAACTTTATCTCTTTCCGGTATTCAACAGTCCTCTTGATTTCTGCTTAAAGTAAACTGTGCAGAAGTTTTAATGTGTTTAACAATACGATCATTAGCCTTCATTGTCGTAATGTAAAGGCTTATATGTCTGTATTACCTACTAGGATTCGTTCAAATGCCAAGGTGGCGGAGCGGCTACGCAATCGCCTGCAGAGCGATTCCATTCCGGTTCGAATCCGGACCTTGGCTTTCATCCATTAACAAAAGTAAGGTCTGATTCAGCATCCTGACCTCTTGAGCAAAGCTCAAAGGTCGCGCGCTGCAGAAGCGCTGATCTGGATTCGGACCTTGGCTTTCATCCATTAATATGAGTTAGAGTACGGCGGCCATAGCGGCAGGG
>NZ_CAAGSW010000009.1 GCF_900774055.1 Methanococcoides sp. AM1
CAATTATCTTAGAAGCCAATGAACAATGGAAACCTTGGCTTATAGCACAATCTTTTGCAATTAACTCTATAATAAAGCACTCTACAGGTATAATCTATTTCTCATTTGCTAGACCTTATGTTAACATAAAAAAAGATATTGAACGAAAATTTCAGAAAGAAATTTACAAACTAAATGAAATAGATCTTAATGAAAAAGAGCTAACTTTTGATCAAAAAGAAAAGATACAGTATCAAATTGATACAAAACTCAATAATATAATAATTATTGATTGTTTTGCACCACTCACCTTAAAAGAGAAGAAATATACCTCTGAATTGCTTAAACGCATTAAAAAGAATAAAATAAATGATAATGTATTAACGGCTGATCCCAGAAATCCCCATCTTTTGAACCAAAAATATCATATATCAATTACACGACTTATAAATCTAAAAAAATTCACTCATATTTGTGTTGTTTATGATTCTTTGTCGGATTTCCTATGCTTTACAGACAGAGAGATCGCCATACATTACCTCAGACACAACATGTGTTGGGAAGAAAATCATAATGTATCATCACTATAT
>NZ_CAAGSW010000010.1 GCF_900774055.1 Methanococcoides sp. AM1
GCCTGGAAACCTAAAAATATGTTAAAATGTGGAAATATTTAACACCGCCTTTTTTGATTACATGCGTTATCAATAAGAATAAACCAATGATTTGTATAACACTCTTAATATTGTGATTAAAAAGGTGTCTGTCTTCTGATTGGCAATAGAAGAACAAGAATTAGAATAAGATAAATAAATTCTTGGACAGGCCACTTGCCGTCAGAAAGTGGCATCTCCAAAGATAGCCGGGCAAATGCGCCTTAATGATCAAGTTATGTAAAGAATGCAAAAAATGAGGATAAACTCCTCACTCCATCACCAAAAGCTCCGCCATTTCCTCCAGATCATCCGCTGCGCCCTTTACGGATACAATTGAATGCATGGATCCGCCGCCATCTCCTTCGAATCTGGGGATAATGTGGACGTGGGCAGGCGGGACAAGCTGGCCGGCGGCGGCCTTGTTGTTCAGGCCGATGTTCGAGCCGGCTGCGGAGACGGCATCTTCTACCAGTCTTGCGATCATCCTTACGGTGGCGAAAAGTTCGCCGGCTTCCTCGGCAGGCATTTC
>NZ_CAAGSW010000011.1 GCF_900774055.1 Methanococcoides sp. AM1
CCAAGCTTCTCATGGACGATGACGAGAGTTACACCATGAGGACCGGTCAGTCACTTGAGCTTATGGAAGGCTATGCACTTACACCAAAGCAGATCGATGTCGATGGTAACAAGGTCTGGCTCGAGATCACCAAAGACGGTGAGTTCGTCGATGATGCAGTTATCAGCACCTCTGATGCTGACAAAGAAGAGAAGACCTGGTACTATGAACAGGAAGTTCTTGGAGAAGATGTCGTAACACTCATTGTCCATGTCGATGAAGTATTCCAGGGTCAGGTCGACAGCCTTTGTGTAATCGAAGGTATCTGGCAGATCTCTGACGATGCAATGGAAATCGAAGTCGATGATGAATTCGGTAAGTTTATCGTAACCGAAGATGGTACCTCAAAGACTATTGTCATGGAGCTTGATGATTCAATCACTCTTGATGAGGATGACTCCTACGAACTTACTGATGAGATCAGCTTCAAGGTTGCAGACAACTCTACTGTACTCAGGTACTACCCATTCGTCGAGAAG
>NZ_CAAGSW010000012.1 GCF_900774055.1 Methanococcoides sp. AM1
TACCGTCAGCATCAATATCCCAGGACCATGACGTTGCATTGGTTGAGAGATCCGTAAACGCAACGCTCAGGGGAGCAATACCTTCAGTGACATTAGCACTGAAATCGGATACCGGAAGTATAGGAACGGATGTCACATTGATATAACCGGTCTTGATTTCGGAATCAGTACCATTGATATTACTGACAGTAAGATTGACAGTATACAAACCAGCTGTATCATACGTATGAACGAGATTCTGACTGGAGTAATCTTCAGTACCGTCAGCATCAATATCCCAGGACCATGACGTTGCATTGGTTGACAGATCAGTAAACGCAACGCTCAGGGGAGCAATACCTTCACTGACATTAGCACTGAAATCGGATACCGGAAGTATAGGAACTGATGTCACATTGATATAACCGGTCTTGATTTCGGAAGCAGTGCCATTGATATTACTGACAGTAAGATTGACAGTATACAAACCAGCTG
>NZ_CAAGSW010000013.1 GCF_900774055.1 Methanococcoides sp. AM1
ATCACGATCTGATACAAAAAGCCCATCTGCGTATGCCGAGGATAGCAGAGGTGTTTGAGCTTTTGCAGAAAGAGGGTATTGATGCCCAGATCCAGATCGCTCCGACAGATGCAAGGGATGAGATCATCCGTGTACTTGATCAGGGCAGAATACAGAACAAAACGGAGAACACCGCGGAGTAAGCCTCATGGGTATAGGATTGACTGAGATCGAAAGGGAATCCTATAAGGACAGCCCTGATCACAGGCTGGATGGTCGCATCAAGATAATAGCCTTTATCAGCATCGTCTTTTATGTAGCAGCTCTCCCAAGACTGGATGATTCGAACTTCCTCAAGTTGCTTTTTCTTGAGAGCTATCTGATCCTATTGATGATGATCGGGAACTTGAACCTCTTCTACGTAATGGCAAGGATCCTCGGAGTAATTCCATTTGGTTTAGGACTTGCTTTTTTCCAGCCTTTTAT
>NZ_CAAGSW010000014.1 GCF_900774055.1 Methanococcoides sp. AM1
GTATATCCATCTATGACAGTTGCATGGTTGAGGAGATCATGACTAAGAACATCTGTAAATATATCTTTTAGCTCATTTGAGTTCTCAAGTTGCTTTGCGTATTTCCTGAGCATTTCCTCAGTTTCCTTTATCTCGGTCACATCAAAAATTGCTCCGACAATGCCGGCTTTCTCTCCATTCAGGTCTGTGAACAATGATTTATTGAATATGACTTTACGTTTTGCCCCATCTGTTGATTCGCACCTTGATTCATATATCTGTATTCCACCTGTTTGCAAAAGTTCATTGTCCTTCTCATAATATATTTGTGCAAGATCCTCAGGTGCCAATTCAAAAACAGTTCTTCCAACAAGGTCCTCTCTTTTTATTCCTATAAAGTCTTCAAATGCCTTGTTGCATCCAAGATATATCCCATCTTTATTCTTGTAGAACAGAGGTAATGGGACAGCGTCTATAAGTT
>NZ_CAAGSW010000015.1 GCF_900774055.1 Methanococcoides sp. AM1
GTTATTGACATTTTTAGCCGTTATTTTTTCTTTGACAGCAGCTGCAAGCGCCGCACCAGATACTGTGGCAGACATAATCAATGATAGTGAAAACCATACTATTCTTGAAGCAGCATTAAATGATACTGGCTTAACGGGAGCTCTCTCAGCAGAAGACGGAAATTTCACAGTATTCGCACCAACAGATGAAGCATTTGCAGCATTACCTGAAGGAACTCTTGATGCATTACTTGCAGATGAAGAGGCTCTTGCAGGTGTACTGACATACCACGTGGTTGCAGGTGAATTCATGGCAGCAGATGTTGTATCAATGGATTCAGCTGAAACTGTCCAGGGAAGTGAAATTACCTTCACTGTAACAGACGATGGTGTAATGGTCAATGATGCAACTGTTGTGATTACAGACATTGAAGCAAGTAACGGGGTCATACACGTCATTGACGCAGTACTGATACC
>NZ_CAAGSW010000016.1 GCF_900774055.1 Methanococcoides sp. AM1
AACCCATACTTTTCAGCGTTCTCTCTTGCCTTTGCAACCATATCTTCCGTCATATCCACGCCGATCACTTTACCGATCTCACCTACTTTTCTTGCAGCCAAAAAACTGTCGAATCCCGCACCGTAACCAAGGTCAAGAACGGTTTCACCTTCTTTTATCTCTCCAAGTGCTGTAGGGTTTCCACATCCAAGTCCCATGTTAGCTTCTGAGAATGATCGGGTTTCTTCAGGTGAATATCCTATGGATGCTGCCAGTTGCTCATTTGTGAGGCTTCCACAGCATCCGCATCCCTGTACAACACCTAATGCTATGTTGCTGTATTTTTTCTTCACAACATCCTTCTTCGTATCTGCATTCATTGTACTGTCCGGACAGCATGAGTCGACACTTTCAACTCCGCATCTCTCAAGTTTTTCTTTCATTTTATCATCCATTATGCTGTAAATTAC
>NZ_CAAGSW010000017.1 GCF_900774055.1 Methanococcoides sp. AM1
TGACAGTAAGATTGACAGTATACAAACCAGCTGTATCATACGTATGAATTATATTCTGACTGAAGTAATCCTCAGTACCGTCAGCATCAATATCCCAGGACCATGACGTTGCATTGGTTGAGAGATCCGTGAACGCAATACTCAGGGGAGCAATACCTTCAGTTACATTAGCACTGAAATCAGAAACCGGAAGTATAGGAACTGATGTCACATTGATATAATTCGTCTTGACTTCGGAAGCAGTGCCATTGATATTACTGACAGTAAGATTGACAGTATACAAACCAGCTGTATCATACGTATGAATTATATTCTGACTGAAGTAATCCTCAGTACCGTCAGCATCAATATCCCAGGACCATGACGTTGCATTGGTTGAGAGATCCGTGAACGCAATACTCAGGGGAGCAATACCTTCAGTTACATTAGCACTGAAATC
>NZ_CAAGSW010000018.1 GCF_900774055.1 Methanococcoides sp. AM1
GGAGAATCCAGCACCAGCAGTTTTTCCATTTCAAGTAATATGTTCCGGAATATTTCCAGATAAACAATGTTTTCGGGTTCTTCCTCCAATAGCTTCAGTATAACACTAATTGAAGTTTCATAAATGGAACGTGTATCATCAAGCATATTATCGTCTGCACGAATGGACGCAAGATCCGTCAGTTTTATGAAAATATCGGAGACCTTTCCGGAAAAGTCAGAGTCGTTCGTTTCACCTCTTGGGAGTAACTCCACCAACTCATAGACGCGTTCTTTTGCGGAGTCATATTCACCAGTAACCATTAAGGAATCTACAAGCTTCTCAAGAAGTCCCACCGACTGGTCATATAATGTGCTGTTTGAAGGAGCATCCTTCATAGCATCTGAATAACCATTAGATGCAATTTCCAGGTTCAGCCTTGCATCCTGCATAAGCC
>NZ_CAAGSW010000019.1 GCF_900774055.1 Methanococcoides sp. AM1
CATCATCTCTTTCTGGAACGAGACAAGGTTGATGCAATTCACACCTTCAGTTCTGGCAACTACCTGTAAGCCTTCATCATCTGATACAACTGTGATCTTACCTATGGAAGTTGCTCTTTTTACTTCATTGATTATCCTTGCATCATTGTTGCAGTCGTCTCCACATTTAGATATGCCAAGCAATTTTATGTGATGTTGGTTGATGTGTTTGATAGAAAGTTGAGCATTTTCCTGATGCTCCGCAAATCTTTTACGATAATCAAGTTCTTTAAGGACTGTTGGCGAAACAACAACATCTAAGTGGTAATCCCTAAGCAGAGCTGGATTTTTTAAAAGAACATTGGTGTCAAATAGGTATTTCATATCAATCGTATCCTCAATCTAAGCAGTTTCTGCAGCTTCATCCTCTTAGATAATAACTACTCAAC
>NZ_CAAGSW010000020.1 GCF_900774055.1 Methanococcoides sp. AM1
TCAATCCTTCACCCACATTGGCTACAATGTATGGGTAAATGTTTGGCATGTCCTGAACCAATAAAGGTGCCCAATCTGCAGTTCTGTTCATACCATAAGCAAGTCCGGGAAGCCATTCATGGGTTCCATGGGTACCCATATGTATAACTGCATCAGCATCCCAGTCGTCATTCAGCCAGAGATAAAAAGCTATGTACTGGTGTGGTGGAGGTACCAATGAACTGTGATACAGCACATTGTCATTCTGCGTCATTCCACGGGCAGGCTGAGGCATCAGCCAGACATTACCACACTGTACAGTAGGAATAACAATGTACCTGCCGGACTCATTCTCCCAGATCATAAACATTTTATCTTCAGTGAAATCTTCGGACCAGGGCTCTCCCCATTCATTGATCACCTGAGTACGCAGGTCTTCCGGTATCT
>NZ_CAAGSW010000021.1 GCF_900774055.1 Methanococcoides sp. AM1
TTCCTGTTCATGGCTATTGACATTCCGGTTAGAACAGGGAACGCAACGATACCTTCAAGCAGACCTTTAATGTGGAGTGCTTTTGTACCGCCGAGATATGGTGTCAAGAGAACCATTATAAGTGCAACTGCAAATATGACCATTCCACTGATAGCCAGATAATCGGTAGATCTTCCATTCAGGTGATCCAGTACATGCTGGATGGATATGTAAACACCAATTATGAAACTAAAGAAAAGTGCCCCTTTCCATGACAGAGAATATGCACCAAGTGCAATACCTGATAGTACGAGATATGGAAGAGCAGGTTTCAATTTCTCTAATTTAGAACCTTTTAGATCATCAAAAGAGATACCAGAATCATTTGCCTTCTTTATGGCGATTATAAGGAACATTGCTGTGAACGTGCTCAACAGGGTTT
>NZ_CAAGSW010000022.1 GCF_900774055.1 Methanococcoides sp. AM1
GACTTGAGTAATCCTCAGTACCGTCAGCATCAATATCCCAGGACCATGACGTTGCATTGGTTGAGAGATCCGTGAACGCAATACTCAGGGGAGCAATACCTTCAGTTACATTAGCACTGAAATCAGATACCGGAAGTATAGGAACGGATGTCACATTGATATAACCGGTCTTGACTTCGGAATCAGTACCATTGATATTACTGACAGTTAGATTGACAGTATACAAACCAGCTGTATCATACGTATGAACGAGATTCTGGCTGGAGTAATCTTCAGTACCGTCAGCATCAATATCCCAGGACCATGACGTTGCATTGGTTGACAGATCAGTAAACGCAACGCTCAGGGGAGCAATACCTTCAGTTACATTAGCACTGAAATCGGATACCGGAAGTATAGGAA
>NZ_CAAGSW010000023.1 GCF_900774055.1 Methanococcoides sp. AM1
CCTTCAGTTACATTAGCACTGAAATCGGATACCGGAAGTATAGGAACTGATGTCACATTGATATAACCGGTCTTGACTTCGGAAGCAGTACCATTGATATTACTGACAGTAAGATTGACAGTATACACCCCAGCTGTATCATACGTATGAACGAGATTCTGACTTGAGTAATCCTCAGTACCGTCAGCATCAATATCCCAGGACCATGACGTTGCATTGGTTGAGAGATCAGTGAATGAAACAGTAAGTGGTGCAATACCTTCAGTTACATTAGCACTGAAATCGGATACCGG
>NZ_CAAGSW010000024.1 GCF_900774055.1 Methanococcoides sp. AM1
TCGGATACCGGAAGTATAGGAACTGATGTCACATTGATATAATTCGTCTTGACTTCGGAAGCAGTACCATTGATATTACTGACAGTAAGATTGACAGTATACAAACCAGCTGTATCATACGTATGAACGAGATTCTGACTGGAGTAATCCTCGGTACCGTCAGCATCAATATCCCAGGACCATGACGTTGCATTGGTTGACAGATCAGTAAACGCAACGCTCAGGGGAGCAATACCTTCAGTTACATTAGCACTGAAATCGGATACCGGAAGTATAGGAA
>NZ_CAAGSW010000025.1 GCF_900774055.1 Methanococcoides sp. AM1
TCAGAAACCGGAAGTATAGGAACTGATGTCACATTGATATAATTCGTCTTGACTTCGGAAGCAGTGCCATTGATATTACTGACAGTAAGATTGACAGTATACAAACCAGCTGTATCATACGTATGAACGAGATTCTGACTTGAGTAATCCTCAGTACCGTCAGCATCAATATCCCAGGACCATGACGTTGCATTGGTTGAGAGATCCGTGAACGCAATACTCAGGGGAGCAATACCTTCAGTTACATTAGCACTGAAATCAGA
>NZ_CAAGSW010000026.1 GCF_900774055.1 Methanococcoides sp. AM1
TAAGATTGACAGTATACAAACCAGCTGTATCATACGTATGAATTATATTCTGACTGAAGTAATCCTCAGTACCGTCAGCATCAATATCCCAGGACCATGACGTTGCATTGGTTGAGAGATCAGTGAACGCAATACTCAGGGGAGCAATACCTTCAGTTACATTAGCACTGAAATCAGAAACCGGAAGTATAGGAACTGATGTCACATTGATATAATTCGTCTTGACTTCGGAAGCAGTGCCATTGATAT
>NZ_CAAGSW010000027.1 GCF_900774055.1 Methanococcoides sp. AM1
TGACAGTTAGATTGACAGTATACAAACCAGCTGTATCATACGTATGAATTATATTCTGGCTGGAGTAATCTTCAGTACCGTCAGCATCAATATCCCAGGACCATGACGTTGCATTGGTTGAGAGATCAGTAAACGCAACGCTCAGGGGAGCAATACCTTCAGTTACATTAGCACTGAAATCGGATACCGGAAGTATAGGAACTGATGTCACATTGATATAACCGGTCTTGACTTCGGAAGCAGTACCAT
>NZ_CAAGSW010000028.1 GCF_900774055.1 Methanococcoides sp. AM1
TATCCGATTTCAGTGCTAATGTCACTGAAGGCTATGCACCACTTACTGTTTCATTCACTGATCTCTCAACCAATGCAACGTCATGGTCCTGGGATATTGATGCTGACGGTACCGAGGATTACTCCAGCCAGAATATAATTCATACGTATGATACAGCTGGTTTGTATACTGTCAATCTTACTGTCAGTAATATTAATGGCACTGCTTCCGAAATCAAGACCGGTTATATCAATGTGACAT
>NZ_CAAGSW010000029.1 GCF_900774055.1 Methanococcoides sp. AM1
ACCAGCTGTATCATACGTATGAATTATATTCTGACTGGAGTAATCCTCAGTACCGTCAGCATCAATATCCCAGGACCATGACGTTGCATTGGTTGAGAGATCAGTGAATGAAACAGTAAGTGGTGCATAGCCTTCAGTTATATTAGCACTGAAATCGGATACCGGAAGTATAGGAACGGATGTCACATTGATATAACCGGTCTTGATTTCGGAAGCAGTGCCATTAATAT
>NZ_CAAGSW010000030.1 GCF_900774055.1 Methanococcoides sp. AM1
TACAGCTGGTTTGTATACTGTCAATCTTACTGTCAGTAATATCAATGGCACTGCTTCCGAAGTCAAGACCGGTTATATCAATGTGACATCAGTTCCTATACTTCCGGTATCCGATTTCAGTGCTAATATAACTGAAGGCTATGCACCACTTACTGTTTCATTCACGGATCTCTCAACCAATGCAACGTCATGGTCCTGGGATATTGATGCTGACGGTA
>NZ_CAAGSW010000031.1 GCF_900774055.1 Methanococcoides sp. AM1
ATATAATTCATACGTATGATACAGCTGGTTTGTATACTGTCAATCTAACTGTCAGTAATATCAATGGTACTGCTTCCGAAGTCAAGACCGGTTATATCAATGTGACATCAGTTCCTATACTTCCGGTTTCTGATTTCAGTGCTAATGTAACTGAAGGTATTGCTCCCCTGAGTATTGCGTTCACGGATCTCTCAACCAATGCAACGTCATGGTCCTGG
>NZ_CAAGSW010000032.1 GCF_900774055.1 Methanococcoides sp. AM1
ACTCCAGTCAGAATATAATTCATACGTATGATACAGCTGGTTTGTATACTGTCAATCTTACTGTCAGTAATATCAATGGCACTGCTTCCGAAGTCAAGACGAATTATATCAATGTGACATCAGTTCCGATACTTCCGGTATCCGATTTCAGTGCTAATGTCACTGAAGGTATTGCACCACTTACTGTTTCATTCACTGATCTCTCAACCAATGCAAC
>NZ_CAAGSW010000033.1 GCF_900774055.1 Methanococcoides sp. AM1
ATGTCACATTGATATAACCGGTCTTGATTTCGGAAGCAGTGCCATTAATATTACTGACAGTAAGATTGACAGTATACAAACCAGCTGTATCATACGTATGAATTATATTCTGGCTGGAGTAATCCTCAGTACCGTCAGCATCAATATCCCAGGACCATGACGTTGCATTGGTTGAGAGATCCGTGAATGAAACAGTAAGTGGTGCATAGCCTTCAGT
>NZ_CAAGSW010000034.1 GCF_900774055.1 Methanococcoides sp. AM1
CCTTCAGTTACATTAGCACTGAAATCGGATACCGGAAGTATAGGAACTGATGTCACATTGATATAACCGGTCTTGACTTCGGAAGCAGTACCATTGATATTACTGACAGTAAGATTGACAGTATACAAACCAGCTGTATCATACGTATGAATTATATTCTGGCTGGAGTAATCTTCAGTACCGTCAGCATCAATATCCCAGGACCATGACGTTGCAT
>NZ_CAAGSW010000035.1 GCF_900774055.1 Methanococcoides sp. AM1
GTTGCATTGGTTGAGAGATCAGTGAATGAAACAGTAAGTGGTGCAATACCTTCAGTTACATTAGCACTGAAATCGGATACCGGAAGTATAGGAACTGATGTCACATTGATATAACCGGTCTTGATTTCGGAATCAGTGCCATTGATATTACTGACAGTAAGATTGACAGTATACAAACCAGCTGTATCATACGTATGAATTATATTCTGACTG
>NZ_CAAGSW010000036.1 GCF_900774055.1 Methanococcoides sp. AM1
CAGTAAGTGGTGCAATACCTTCAGTTACATTAGCACTGAAATCGGATACCGGAAGTATAGGAACTGATGTCACATTGATATAATTCGTCTTGACTTCGGAAGCAGTTCCATTGATATTACTGACAGTTAGATTGACAGTATACAAACCAGCTGTATCATACGTATGAATTATATTCTGACTGGAGTAATCCTCGGTACCGTCAGCATCAATAT
>NZ_CAAGSW010000037.1 GCF_900774055.1 Methanococcoides sp. AM1
TTACTGTCAGTAATATCAATGGTACTGCTTCCGAAGTCAAGACGAATTATATCAATGTGACATCAGTTCCTATACTTCCGGTATCCGATTTCAGTGCTAATGTAACTGAAGGTATTGCTCCCCTGAGTATTGCGTTCACGGATCTCTCAACCAATGCAACGTCATGGTCCTGGGATATTGATGCTGACGGTACTGAGGATTACTTCAGTCAGA
>NZ_CAAGSW010000038.1 GCF_900774055.1 Methanococcoides sp. AM1
CATTGATATAATTCGTCTTGACTTCGGAAGCAGTGCCATTGATATTACTGACAGTAAGATTGACAGTATACAAACCAGCTGTATCATACGTATGAATTATATTCTGACTGGAGTAATCCTCGGTACCATCAGCATCAATATCCCAGGACCATGAGGTTGCATTGGTTGAGAGATCAGTGAATGAAACAGTAAGTGGTGCAATACCTTCAGT
>NZ_CAAGSW010000039.1 GCF_900774055.1 Methanococcoides sp. AM1
CGGTATCCGATTTCAGTGCTAATGTCACTGAAGGTATTGCACCACTTACTGTTTCATTCACTGATCTCTCAACCAATGCAACCTCATGGTCCTGGGATATTGATGCTGACGGTACCGAGGATTACTCAAGTCAGAATATAATTCATACGTATGATACAGCTGGTTTGTATACTGTCAATCTTACTGTCAGTAATATCAATGGTACTGCTT
>NZ_CAAGSW010000040.1 GCF_900774055.1 Methanococcoides sp. AM1
AAGTCAAGACGAATTATATCAATGTGACATCAGTTCCTATACTTCCGGTATCCGATTTCAGTGCTAATGTCACTGAAGGCTATGCACCACTTACTGTTTCATTCACTGATCTCTCAACCAATGCAACCTCATGGTCCTGGGATATTGATGCTGACGGTACCGAGGATTACTCCAGTCAGAATATAATTCATACGTATGATACAGCTGGT
>NZ_CAAGSW010000041.1 GCF_900774055.1 Methanococcoides sp. AM1
TACCGTCAGCATCAATATCCCAGGACCATGACGTTGCATTGGTTGACAGATCAGTAAACGCAACGCTCAGGGGAGCAATACCTTCAGTGACATTAGCACTGAAATCGGATACCGGAAGTATAGGAACGGATGTCACATTGATATAACCGGTCTTGATTTCGGAAGCAGTGCCATTAATATTACTGACAGTAAGATTGACAGTATACA
>NZ_CAAGSW010000042.1 GCF_900774055.1 Methanococcoides sp. AM1
TGTATACTGTCAATCTTACTGTCAGTAATATTAATGGCACTGCTTCCGAAATCAAGACCGGTTATATCAATGTGACATCCGTTCCTATACTTCCGGTATCCGATTTCAGTGCTAATGTCACTGAAGGCTATGCACCACTTACTGTTTCATTCACTGATCTCTCAACCAATGCAACGTCATGGTCCTGGGATATTGATGCTGACGGTA
>NZ_CAAGSW010000043.1 GCF_900774055.1 Methanococcoides sp. AM1
TATCCGATTTCAGTGCTAATGTCACTGAAGGCTATGCACCACTTACTGTTTCATTCACTGATCTCTCAACCAATGCAACGTCATGGTCCTGGGATATTGATGCTGACGGTACCGAGGATTACTCCAGTCAGAATATAATTCATACGTATGATACAGCTGGTTTGTATACTGTCAATCTTACTGTCAGTAATATCAATGGCACTGCTT
>NZ_CAAGSW010000044.1 GCF_900774055.1 Methanococcoides sp. AM1
TATTACTGACAGTAAGATTGACAGTATACAAACCAGCTGTATCATACGTATGAATTATATTCTGGCTGGAGTAATCTTCAGTACCGTCAGCATCAATATCCCAGGACCATGACGTTGCATTGGTTGACAGATCAGTAAACGCAACGCTCAGGGGAGCAATACCTTCAGTGACATTAGCACTGAAATCGGATACCGGAAGTATAG
>NZ_CAAGSW010000045.1 GCF_900774055.1 Methanococcoides sp. AM1
CTATACTTCCGGTATCCGATTTCAGTGCTAATGTCACTGAAGGTATTGCTCCCCTGAGCGTTGCGTTTACTGATCTGTCAACCAATGCAACGTCATGGTCCTGGGATATTGATGCTGACGGTACTGAGGATTACTCCAGTCAGAATATAATTCATACGTATGATACAGCTGGTTTGTATACTGTCAATCTTACTGTCAGTAATA
>NZ_CAAGSW010000046.1 GCF_900774055.1 Methanococcoides sp. AM1
ACCGGAAGTATA
The DNA here is from genome assembly GCF_900774055.1 of Methanococcoides sp. AM1. NCBI lineage: Archaea > Methanobacteriati > Methanobacteriota > Methanomicrobia > Methanosarcinales > Methanosarcinaceae > Methanococcoides > Methanococcoides sp. AM1. The sequence continues at coordinate 13 of NZ_CAAGSW010000046.1, forward strand.
GGAACTGATGTCACATTGATATAACCGGTCTTGACTTCGGAAGCAGTACCATTGATATTACTGACAGTTAGATTGACAGTATACAAACCAGCTGTATCATACGTATGAATTATATTCTGGCTGGAGTAATCTTCAGTACCGTCAGCATCAATATCCCAGGACCATGACGTTGCATTGGTTGAGAGATC